>CAZCIU010000019.1:6692-41133 GCA_964498765.1 uncultured Paludibacter sp.
TTATGAATTATGAATTATAAATTTAGGATTTCGAATTTATTAAATGAATTTAGTTTTTCATCGCCCGAAGTGGCGAAATTTCAATAACCGTTGGCGATTTATTCGCCTACGGAAATAAATATAAAACGAAATCCGCCCGAAGTGGCGGTACAGAATTATATAATACAAAACCCATATACATTATGACAAAAAAACATTTATTTCTATCCATTTTTTTACTGGCGGGATTTTACCTTTCGGCTCAATCACCGCTGTGGATGCGCTATCCGTCCATTTCGCCGGATGGCAGTCAGGTTGCTTTTGCGTACAAAGGCGACATTTTCAAAGTCAGCACCGATGGCGGAACTGCCACTCGTTTGACGACAATCGATGCTTTCGACAGCAATCCTGTCTGGTCGCCTGATGGCCGACAAATCGCCTTTACAAGCGACAGAGACGGCGGTACACGCGATATCTACGTGATGTCTGCCGATGGCGGAACTGCCAAGCGATTGACATTTCACTCTGCCAATGAAACGCTGTACTCGTTCACACCCGATGGCAAATTCGTGGTTTTCGGCACGCACTATCAAGACCCGGCGAAAAGCGCATTATTCCCAACCGGACGCTTCACCGAAGTTTATAAAGTGCCCGTCAATGGCGGTCGCACCGAAATGCTTCTCGCCTACCCGGCCGATAAAATCAGCTTTGACAAAAGCGGACAAAGATTTCTCTTTCAGGATATTAAAGGCTTTGAAAATACGTGGCGTAAAAAACACACTTCGTCCGTTACGCGGGATATTTTGGAATATGACCTGAAAGCCAATTCGCAAAAACGGCTGATTGACCGTCCCGGCGAAGATACCGACCCGGTTTACAGTCCAGATGGAAATTCATTCTATTTTTTAAGTGAAAAAAACGGAAGTTTCAATGTTTTTTCTGCGCCATTAGCCAATCCTTCGGCAATGAAACAGCTGACAAATTTCAAAGAACATCCCGTTCGTTTCCTTTCAATTGCCCAAAACGGAACGCTTTGTTTTGGTTTTGACGGAGAAATTTACACGCTGAAACAAGGCAGTTCAAACCCGCAAAAACTGAAAATTGACATTTATACCGATGTGAACGACGAGCAAGTAAAGAAACTCAATTTTACATCCGGTGCCACATCGGCGAGCAATTCACCCGACGGAAAACAAGTGGCATTCACCGTTCGTGGCGAAGTTTTCGTAACAGCGGTTGACTACGGCACCACCAAGCAAATCACGCAGACAGTTGCCCAGGAAGCCGATGTAGATTTCGGAAAAGACAATCGTTCGCTGGTTTATTCGAGCTATCGCGATGGCTATTGGAACGCGTATATCGCCAAAATTTCCCGCAAGGAAGACCCGAATTTCCCGAACGCGACTTTGATTGAAGAAGAAGAATTGATCAAAGGAAATAAATCGGAAAAGCAACAACCGAAATTTTCGCCCGACGGAAAAGAGGTGGCGTTTATGATGGATCGGAAAAAACTGATGGTTTATAACATTGCCGGCAAAAAATTGCGTCAAATTACCGATGGAAGTTTTCAGCACGAAGCGAGTGGAAGGATGACTTTCGAGTGGTCGCCCGATGGAAAATGGTTTGCCATCGCGTACATTTCCAATGCCCACGCGCCCTACACCAACATCGGCATTGTGAGTGCCAAAGACGGCGGAAAAGTGC
The DNA here is from genome assembly GCA_964498765.1 of uncultured Paludibacter sp. GTDB lineage: Bacteria > Bacteroidota > Bacteroidia > Bacteroidales > Paludibacteraceae > UPXZ01. The sequence continues at coordinate 8,376 of CAZCIU010000019.1, forward strand.
ACAGCGTAACCAACAGCGGATATTTCAACAGCAATCCGCGCTGGGTGATGGACGGAAATGCCGTTTTGTTTAATTCTGAAATGTACGGAATGCGAAATCACGCGTCCTGGGGCTCGATGGAAGACGTGATGATTGCCTTTGTGAACCGTGAAGCGTACAATAAATACCGGATGAACAAGGAGGAATTTGAGCTATTTACCGATGCTGAAAAAGAGGCAAAAAAAGCTGAAGAGGAAGCTAAAAAGAAAGAAGACGAGAAGAAAAAAGATAAAGAAAAAGCGAGCGACAAAAAGGACGAAAAATCCAAAGACATCGTGATGGAATTTGAAAATATCGAAGAACGCATCGTTCGGCTTACGCCAAATTCTTCCCGCCTGGGTGACGCCATTATCAATAAAGACGCCACGAAACTGTACTATTTATCGGCATTTGAGGGCGGATATGATATGTGGGTACACGATTTGCGTGAAAAATCCACCAAACTGCTGAACAAACTGAACGGTGGCTGGGCCGGACTTGCAACCGACAAAGAGCAGAAAAAACTCTTTTTATTGGATGGCAGAAAAATGCAAGTGATGGAATTTTCCAACGAAAAATTCAAACCCATCACCTATCGTGCCGATATGAAATTGGACTTGACCAAAGAGCGTGAATTTATGTTTGAGCAGGTTTATCGGGAAGAAAAAGAACGGTTTTATCAAGTAGATATGCACGGCGTGGATTGGGAAAAACTGACCAAACATTACCGCAAATTCTTGCCGTACATCAACAACAATTACGATTTTTCGGAAATGCTTTCTGAACTGCTTGGCGAACTGAATGTATCGCACACCGGATCGGGTTATCGTGCGCCTGCAAGTGGCGACAGAACGGCCGAACTGGGACTTTTCACCAGCTACGCCGATGGTAAAAAAGGCTTGAAAGTGGATGTAATTTTGGTAAATAGTCCGTTTGATAATTTCAAATCCAAGCTGAAAGTAGGCGATATTATTGAGAAAATTGACGGTCAGGAAATCACAGCTGATGCGGATTATTACACATTATTGGAAGGAAAAGCGGGCAAAAACACGCTAATTTCCATTTATTCACCGGCAAGCGGTCAGCGCTGGGACGAAGTGATAAAACCGATTACTTCCGGTGCGGTGGATAATTTGCTTTATAATCGTTGGGTAAAACAGCGTGCCGAAGATGTAGAACGCCTTTCCAACGGTCGTTTGGGCTACGTGCATATCGCATCTATGGGCGATGATAGTTTCAGAAAAATGTATGCCGATGCACTCGGAAAATATTATCAAAAAGAAGGAATTGTTATCGACATTCGTTACAACGGTGGCGGACGTTTGCACGAAGATATTGAAGTATTTTTCAGTAGTAAAAAATACCTGCAACAGGAAGTTCGCGGAAAAGATTACAGCGAAATGCCGAGCCGTCGCTGGAACAAAGCTTCCATTATGCTGATGACCGAAGCCGATTATTCCAATGCACACGGCACGCCTTGGGTGTATAAAACGATGAAATTGGGGAAACTCGTGGGAATGCCCGTACCGGGAACAATGACCAGCGTAAACTGGGTAACCCTGCAAGATCCGACGGTTTATTTCGGCATTCCGGTAGTTGGTTACCGCACAGCAGAAGGCACTTACCTGGAAAATGCACAGCTTGAACCGGACATCAAAGCCCCACTCGACCTGCACAAAGCCATCAACGGCGAAGATACGCAGTTGGAAGTGGCTGTGAAGGAATTGCTGAAAGAGATTGATGGGAAGAAGTAGTTTGGAGATGTGAAATTTCGCAGAGATTTATTCTCTTGAAATACGCAGAATAATAAAAGCAAAAAGCTCAAAATTCGATTGAATTTTGAGCTTTTTCTATTTCTAAAATTTGTTGATTAGGTTTTATTTCACTTTCTCCACCAAATTTTTTGGCAAATAAAATGTATTCGTTTTATCAATATAAACTGCAACTGAACCAAGGTCAAATGCTTTTCCATTTAAGTAAGCTACAGAACTGAAGGCATTAACTTCCAAAGTTTTGCGTTTATTTTTCACAACTAATTTAGGAAGCGATCCTGAATTTACCACATTGAATTTCAAGCCATTGAACACATCCGAATGTTTTGCGTAAATTTCTCCGGTCAATTGTTTCATTGATTTTTGAAGTCCACTCACAGCAAAAAGATAATCGTGCACTTCGGTATTTCTCACATTTCCCTTCAAAATATCGCCTTGTGGATGATACACTGCCAAGAAAACTTCTTCGCCCGTATGACCGCCCGTAGTAAATCCAAACGGCATTTTATCATTCAAAACAACTGTGATATTATGTGTTAAATTATTGCTGTTTGAAGCTTCGGTGTAATCTACTTTGTAGTTTTTAGAACCGGTCAGCGTTTTCAGTTCGTCTTTTGTAAGTTCAATTCCGGTATGTTCTTTGAAAACCGTTTTGAAGTCATCTGTTTTAGTCTGAAGTAAAATTCTTTCCAATCCTTCTGCAGTTTTGTTGATTTTTGAAAGTTGTCCAAAAAGCTCCTCCAAAGTCAATCTTGCATAGCTTTTTTTCAATCCATTTCTTCCAATGGCAAAACCGCTATTCCCGTGGTCAGGCAGAATTACTACCGTAGTATTTCCATCTCGTTTTGCAAATTCGATGGCTTTCCCAACCGCTTCGTCAAATGCCAGATAATCTCCAATCATTCCTGCCGGATCGTTGGCGTGAGCCGCCCAGTCAATCTTGCTACCTTCTACCATCAGGAAAAATCCATTCTCATTTTTATTCAAAATTTGGATGGCTTTTTCTGTCATTTCAGCAATTGAAGGCGTAGTTTCCGGATTTCTGTCCAAATCATACGGCATTTCACGTTTGCCAAAAAGAGCCCAAACTTTATCACCGCTGAAATTCATCATCGCATTTTTATCGTCTTGAATGAGAGCAGTTCCGGTGTTTTGAAGGTGCTGCTTCATATCAGCCGAAACAAAATCATTTCCACCGCCAAACATCACTTCCAAATTGTTATAAGCCATTTGTGGTGCAAGAAATTCGTATTTGCTTCTATTATAATGGTGCGATGCACAATCGGCAGGCGTTGCATGTGGAAATTCACAAGTCACAACCAGTCCGGCTGCTTTTTTCTGCTCAATTTTCATCGCTTCCAAAATCGTTGCCAAGGGTTGATACGCACTATCCGGATTAAGTTTTACCAAATCATTTTCAGGATCAGCCACCGGATAAATTGATACATTTCCGGCTTGCTGCGGTACGCCTGTCATATAGCAAGACGTTGTTGGCGCGCTATCGCCAATGGGTGCGTTGGACGAAAACGTGGTAACACTTCCGCTCAAATATGGATCCACATTCAGTCGCGAGCCTTCGTTTCTGTAAACTTTCAGCCAGCGCGAAGCAGAAAGAACGGATTGCGAAGTGCCATCCGGTATCATTACAATTAAGTTTCTGGTCGGTCTTACTTCTTGTGCAAAAGCCACAGAAACCACCAAAAACAGAAAAGCTATAAAGCTCAGATTTCTTTTCATTATTTCAATTATTTTTATCCTTTTCGTACAAATTCAGATTTGAGTGCCATCGCACCAAATCCATCAATTTTACAATCAATATTATGATCACCGTCAGTCAAACGGATATTTTTTACTTTCGTTCCTGCTTTGATTGGTTTAGCTGCGCCTTTTACAGGCAAATCTTTGATAACAATTACCGTATCGCCATTTTGAAGTTCATTGCCGTTTGCATCAAAAATTTTTCCTTCATTTTCTTTTTCGGCTGCCAGTTCGGCCGGGTTCCATTCAAAGAAACATTGCGTACAAGCCATTAAAGCACCATTTTCATACGTAAATTCAGACCCACATTTCGGGCATTTTACTGCATCACTCATATAATTTCAATTTTTCATTAATAATTCGCAAAATTAAGCCAATTCTGCCGATTAACAAAATGAAAACAAGTCTAGGATGGATTGTAATAAAATTTTAACCCAAACGAATTAGAAAATTTTACGGTAAATGTGGCAATAAGGCGTTACGTTTTTCTTGTCGTAATATTCCTGGTGATAATCTTCCGCGTCCCAAAATTCGTGCTTTTCGGCCGGTTGAAGCTCGGTCGCCACTTTGTAGCCTTTGTCGGTAAGAATTTGAATGTATTTCTCAGCCAATGCTTTTTGCTCGTCATTCACGTAAAAAATCACCGAGCGATATTGGTCGCCAATATCCGGACCTTGCCCGCCAACTTGCGTAAAATCATGCGTTTCAAAATACAGTTTCAGCATTTCTTTGTAAGAAGTTTTTGTAGTATCAAATAGCACTTCTGTTGTTTCCACGTGTCCGGTTGTTCCGGTGCAAACTTCTCTGTATGACGGATTTTGAACGTGTCCACCCATATACCCAACGGTGGTAGCACGCACGCCGGCTGCTTTCATAAAGTGATATTCTGTTCCCCAAAAACAGCCAGACGCAAAATATGCTGCTTCAGTCGTTTCAGTTTTTGCCGGAATAAATTTCATCGAAATAGAATTGACACAATGACGTGTGTTTTTTGCCGTAAAACCTTCGCCTTCAAATACGTGTCCCAAATGTCCGCCACAATTATTGCAAACAATTTCAATTCTTCGACCGTCTGCATCCGGCACACGTTTCACGGCACCTTCTATTTCTTCATCGAAGCTTGGCCAGCCACAATGACTTTCAAATTTATCTTCTGATTTGTACAATGGCGCATCGCAGCGTTTGCACATGTAAGTTCCTTTTTCTTTGTTGTTCAAAAGCTCGCCTGTAAATGGGCGTTCTGTTCCTTTGTGAAGAATTACTCGTTCTTCATCCGGCGTTAATTCATTGTATTTCATTGTGTTTGAATTTGTTTTATGAGTTTGACCACATGCCGAAAACACAAAAAGAAGTGACAGGAATACTACCTGCACTTCTTTTAATATGTTTATTCCGACCATTTTATTCTTCTTTTGTTTACTGATAGAAACAATAAAATCAGTCTGTTTGTTGATTTTTTTAAGAAAGTATTTCTTAAAATCACTTAATCTTAACGTAAGCGATCCAAAGAACGCACCAATTTTTCATCTTTTGCAATTCCACGCATAGCCAAATAATTAAATATCAAGGCAATTACTGGAAAAATCACCGGATAATTCCAGGTTAGACTTGCATCCAGTTTGTTTTTTGCAACAAAAATATACGCTACCATCACACCGATATAAATCACGATTAAAAATAGATTTAACGTTGCCATGCGCATCTGACGACGACGACTTTTGAAGGAAATAATGCAATAAGTTGAAAGAAAAAGAATAATTCCAAATAAAATCGTCAGCGGATTAGTTCCGGTTACGCCTTTTGCTTCGCCTTGTTCGGTTAGTTCTACCATTCCGCGTGCATCAAGCTGATAGCTGAGGTTTTTTCCGGCTGAGAAAAACTCTGCATTCGGCAGAATAATTGCGGCAATCATCAGCGCGATTACCAGAATAAAATATAATGTTTGAATACGTTGCCACATAATTTTTTTAAGTTAGAAGCCTGCCTGACGCAGGCAGGTCAGATGTTTGATGTTTGATGTTTGATAACAGATAATAGATGTTAGCACTATTAATCTGTGTTCTGTCAGCGAAGCGGTCTTTCAGTCTTGGCTCTTACAAGTCTATCTATTTCTCCTCGATCAAAAATTCCACTCTTTCGGGTGAAGTTCTGAGGCTTGAAATATACTTAGAATTGTTTTTGATTTGCAGTTTGTAGCGTCTTCTTTGCAGTTCTTTGGCTTCGGCATAATCAAAAATCACCTGAATATCATTCTCTTTTACCCGATTGAAATTGCTTAAACCAACATTATACGTCACATTTACCGTATGTGGGAAAAGGCGCACATTTACATTATCAGGTGCATTGATAATTGTAATCGGAACTTCGATTTTATTTTCGGTAAACATTTCCACGAAAATCCCGATATTCACATCATCAAAAGCATATTTAATTCCAGATTTTGGTTTTTCAAGCTTCGCTTTTACCAAAGTGGTATCAGAAATCGACTTCAAATCCAGCTTTTCGGTATAAACAGATGTCATTGTATCCACCAGTTCTTTTGGTCCAAAGATTTTCACGCGCGATGGTTCAATACGAACACTATCACTCAAAACATACTGCGATGAAAGTTTTACTTCACCATTCAGTTTTATAGGAAGCGTTGCAGATTCGAGTTTGAAATATTCCACCACCACCGAATCCGGATTAAAATTCAGTACGGCAGTTGTAGGAAGTACGTAGCGTGAAATTCTGTTTTTGAGTTGGTCAGGCGTGATGACGATTCTGCCTTTCGCAAAATAAACTCGCTCCAAATCCAGTGCAAGCGGTACTGTATTGCGTTTGTTGTATTTCAGAAGCGTGAGGCCTTCATCACGAATAGTGACGTCGATGCGCTGCGGCAGTTCGCTGGAAACTTCCACATCTTCGGGAATTCCCATGTAGTCGATTGGAATTCTGAGTGTGGTTTCGCGCTGTTGGTCAAGAGAATGGACAAACCAAAACGTTCCGGCAAGAGCAAGAAAGAACAGAAAGATTAGAGAATCCTTTGTAAACAAAAGACGCTTAATCTTTCTGAAAAAGTCATTTTTATTCTTTATTCCTGACTCCTCGGACATGATTTATTAAGAAATAAAACTATTTTGTTTCTACTGGAATATCTGCAGCAGTTGCGAAAACAGAATTTTTGTCAACCGTAATTCTTACGTTTTCAGCAATTTCTACAGTGATTGTATTTTCTTTAATATCACGGATTCTACCGTAAATTCCACCTGAAGTTACTACTTTATCGCCTTGTTTCATAGCATCGCGTTGAGCTTTGATTTCTTTCTGACGTTTCGTTTGCGGACGAATCATAAAGAAATAGAAAACTACGAAAATAAGTACCATCATCAAGATACCACCGTAACTTCCCATTCCGCCCGGCTGTGCAGCAGGTGCTGTTGTCTGTAATAGAATGTTTAATAAGTTCATTTTGCTAATTTATTTAAGTTATTGTTTTTTTGAAATTAAATTTTCACCACTTTTATCAGTTTGTTTTCGGCTTTCAGATCTTTCACAATATTATCCAAAACTCCGTTGATAAAAATAGCACTTTTTTCGGTACTGTAATTTTTTGAAATTTCAATATATTCATTTAACGTTACACTCACCGGAATTGTTGGGAAAGTCACGATTTCTGCTAAAGCAGTTTGCATAATTATTATATCCATAAATGCAATTCGATCCAACTCCCAGTTTTTGGTGTGGCTGTCTATCATTTCCAGAAACTCTGTCTCGTTTTTCAGCGTTTCCTGGAATAGTTTGCTTGCAAATTCCGAATCCTCCTCGTCTTTGAACATTGGCAGCAGCTCTTGCTCCACGCCATTTTCTTGATTAAATCTTTTTATCGTTTTGATAATGAAACTTACTACAATTTCAAGGTCGTCTGTCCAGTAAATGCTTTGATCTTCAATTGAATCAAAGAATTCTTCGCATTGCAAGATGATTCTTTTGAAAATTTTTCTCCAAATATCTTTATCGGCTGCAAAATCCGTGCTTGGCGCAGCCATATACTCGGCATAGATTTCGGATTTCAAAATCAATTCGTAAATCAATTTGATGGAATCCTGATTATCTGCCCAGGAAATTTTATTTGTAGTCAGAAAATCATTTAAATGCTCGTTGCGCGACAACAAACTAATAAATGTATTGTCTATAAAGCGTGTATTTGGGTTGAGGTCTTCGTCGGTGGGACGCAATTTATTCTTACGTGCATCAATTTTTTGAGCAGCATAATTGGTAACTTCTACCGCCAGCTGCAGCAAATGAAAGTACAGCTCGTAGGTTTTTTCGATGCTGTGAAATAACTCTTTTTCTGCCAAAGGAATGGACTTTCCGCCACCTTTGTAAAAAGCATAAACTACTTGAAGGATCTTTATTCTAAGTAAAACTCGATTAATCATAAACTCTCTTATTCAACAATCTAAAAATTTTATGCAAAGGTAAAAATTTTTCCTTTCATTCTAATTAAAAGCCCGCGAAATATCGCAAAATAGATTTAAATTTTAGCCAAATTCAGAAAAAATCGACAAAATATAGATTTATTAAGAGAATGAATTTGATTTATCAAAAAAATATTCTGAAATTTGACGGCTAAAAGATGAAAAAGGCCAAAAGCCCTTATGTTTAACAAATAAATTAATCCAAACGCAGCAACCGACCGAGCAATTTACTGTGTAAAAAGTGAGATGAGAGCTGTTCTTAAACGAATTTGATTTATGGAAGGTGAAAAAAGAAAAATTGAGCTTGAAAAAAAAGACAGTGAAATTATTTATTCCAAAGCGATAAAAGCCGGAAAAAGAATCTATTATTTAGATGTAAAGAAAAGCCGAAACAACGATTTGTATCTGGCAATCACAGAGAGCAAGAAAAAAGTAGTAGGTTATGATGAAGATGCACAAGTGACGTACGAAAAACATAAAATTTTCTTGTACAAAGAAGATTTTGACAAGTTTACCGAAGGCTTGGAAGATGTAATCGGATTTATCAAACAAGAACAGGGCGAACCAATTCCGAGAGCCGAATACGTTCCAACTCAAAACGCTGCTGAAGAGCCGGTTAAAGAAGTAGAAGAAACCGAAGCTCCAGAAGCTACCGAAACAAAACGTAGTTTCTTTGACAAATTTAAATTCTAAAAACTGAAGAAATAAATTTACAAACGTCCGACTTTTCGGGCGTTTGTTGTATTAAATACTCTCTTTATCATAGACTTAATTAAATTTTGCGTGTCAATTATATTGGTAAAAACATTCAAATTTTCATAAATTGCACTGTTTTTAGTCTTAAAAAAACAAAGTAATAAGGTTTAGTTTTTGATTGGTTTTATTTTTCTACTAAGGTTTCTTCTTTAAAGAAATAAGGTATTAAAACCTTAGTAGAAAACGATTTCCACACTCACCAACCTTATTATCTTTTTTAGAAATTAGTTCATTGGGCTTCCTAATGTCTTATTTATTAACATCTTACATCTCAAAGTCTTGACTATAGAAAGTCTTGGCTCTTATAAGTCTTGTTTCTTAAAATCTTGTTTCTTAAAGTAAAATAAAAATGAAATCATTCGCAAGCGATAATTATTCCGGCGTTCATCCAGAAATAATGGATGCCATTATTCAAGCAAACTCAGCTCACCAAATTTCCTACGGCGACGATGAAATTACAGCTGAAGCCAATGCGCTTTTTCGTCAGATTTTCGGTAATGTAGATGTGCTTTATGCATTTAATGGCACCGGTGCCAACATTGTGAGTTTGAAATGCACTACCCTGCCCTTTCAGTCAATTATCTGCACAGATACGGCGCATATTCACGTGGATGAATGCGGCGGACCTACGCAAAGCACAGGAAGTTCGCTCGTAGCACTGACAACGCCCGATGGAAAACTTACTCCGGCAATGCTCGAACATCAACTTTCTTTTATCGGAAATGTGCATCACACGCAGCCAAAAGTAATTTCCATCAGCCAAAGCACCGAACTCGGAACTATTTACAGTTTGGATGAAATTCGCGCATTGGCCGATTTTGCACATAAATACGATATGTATTTGCATGTGGATGGCGCACGAATTTCAAATGCTGTAGCTGCTTTGGGATGCTCGCTAAAAGAAGCTACGATAGATTGTGGCGTGGATATAATGAGTTTTGGTGGCACGAAAAACGGAATGATGATGGGTGAAGCCATCTTGATTTTTAATAAAGATTTACGCAAAAACGCTGCTTATTTTCACAAACAAACGGCCCAACTTTTTTCTAAAAACAGATTTATTGCTGCTCAATTTAAAGCTTTGCTAAGCAACGACTTATGGAAACGAATGGCAACACATTCTAACCAAATGGCTCAACTACTTGCATCGGAAATTTCAAAAATTGAGGGTGTAAAAATTACTCAAAAAGTGGAAGCGAATGCGCTGTTTGTAATCATCCCAAAACACGCCGTAGAGCCGCTGAGAAGTGCTTATCGTTTTTACGATTGGAATGTGGAAACGGGCGAACTTCGCTGGATGTGTTCGTTTGATACCTCGGAAGATGACATCAACGGATTTGTGAAAAAACTGAAGGAAACGATTTAATTGATAATTTGAGTTGTGAATTATAATTCTAAGAAATTAGCTTTTTGTGCGGTATCAAGTTTGAAACTTTTGAAAGGAACGAAACACGAATAAATCACAATCTCAATCAGTCTGCGAACCGTCAGCAATGCAGTCTTTCAGTCTTGGTTCTTAAAATAATCGATCTTTGAGAAACGGATAACGCTGAGTTAGTCCGTTTTTCTTTTTTTCTACAGCCGCTTGAAATGCCTGAAATTCCGGCGTGTTCGGATGAAGCGGACGATGATTAAGGTCGGCTCGCAATTGTTCGAGTTCTTTTTTTAGTTGCTGAGTTTCTGCATCAAAATACGTATCAGAAAATCGTTGCCAGATGTAGTTTACAGCCGTTTCGGAAGGATGCAGCATATCCGAAGCATAAAATCGATAATCCCGCAATTCATCCATCACAATTTCGAATGCCGGAAAATAATATACAAAATCGTTGTTTTTTTCGAGTTCGCTTACAGCTAAATGCAAGGTGCTTTTGCTCACCGTATTTTCGTGCGCTCCGTCTTTCCAATGACGAATTGGACTTACTGTGAAAATGATTTGCAGGTTTGGATTTTGATTGCGAAGTAAGTTCAAAACATCTGTCAATTCAGATACAATTTCGGAAACACTCAATCGCCTTCTTGTGAACTTATTTGCTGGTAATTTATGACAATTAGCCACCACATTTCCTGTTTCAGCATTTTCGAAAATCCAGGCTGTTCCAAGCGTAATCATCAGCACATTTGCTTCTTGCAAAAAATAGCGGGCAGCCTGAAGTCGGCTGTTTATTTTCTGCAAAGTTTCTTCTGCACTTGTGGCAGAAAATGCACTGCTATGCGCAAAACTATTCCATAGCGAGCCGTTTTGAAATAAATCTTCTGCCGAAAATTCCTTATTTGAAAGCAAAGTGCGAATGCTTTGAGCCACAGAAATTGGATTGTACAACACGCCGAATGGATTGATAAAACTAAGAAAATAAGCATCTTTCAGTTTTGAGCCGATATTTTCAGCAAAGCAAGAGCCTAAAGTCAAAATTCTGTCCGAATATGAAATTCGCAATGAAGATGCGGGGATATTTACGGCTGTAGTAAACATAATCGAATTTTTTAACTCAATAATAAACCTAATCCGCCAAAAATAGCAAAAAGCACCGTTCCAATGGAAATGACTTTCATGTGTTTATCCAAACTTCTGCCGTCATTTTTAAGCACGTAATACAAATGCCAAACAAAAATCGGCAGCGTCAGCAAATACAAATATCCAATAGGATTTACGTTTTTAAAGACACAATATGAAGTCATAAACAAGAAAGCTGTTGTAATTAAAATCAAATGGTAACGCTTCGAACCATTCAATCCCATGCGTACAGCCATGGTTTTTTTCTCAAAATTAGTATCGTTTTCTATGTCGCGCATATTGTTTTGATTGAGCATGGCAGTAGAAAGCAAACCGATGGAAGCTGCCGGCAGAAAAACTACGGCAGGAACCGTTTTTGTCATCAAAAAATAAACTCCAACCACGCTCACCAAACCGAAAAACACAAATACAAAAAAATCACCTAATCCGATGTAACCGTAAGCTTTTCCTCCGAATGTATATTTTATCGAAGCAACAATTGCTGCTACACCCAGCAAAATCATTATCAGTCCGGAACTTGAGAAAATGGCTTGAAAAGATGTCCATATCAAAAACAAACCGAAAATAATCGAAAGCAAAATAAACAAAATGAGCAGTCCATTTAGTTCTTTCGGCGTCAGATTTCCGCTCTGCACGCTACGGATTGGGCCAAGACGATGCTCGTTGTCCGTTCCTTTCTGCAAATCTCCCAGTTCATTGGCGATATTGGACAGAATTTGAAGTGCCAAAGCCGTTAACATCGCCCAAATAAAAATAGAAGTGTTCCAGAAATTTTCTGATCCGGCCAAAAATCCGCCCATCAAAATCCCCGAAACCGAAAGCGGCAACGTGCGCAAACGCATGCTCTCTATATAATATTTCAGTTTATTCATTTACTCTCTTTTAGTCTTGCAAAATTACAAAATAGAATTAACGCTACAAACAGAATTTAGTTTTATGAAATATTTGTCTGAAATTTATTTCCATAAAAAAGCCGCAAAACTTACGTTTCACGGCTTTTAAAATTCAACTTATTTAAGTTTATTTTTTGGCTTGAGCAGTGTCTTTTTTGTCACAGCAAGCTGATTTAGTTGCTGCTGTTGCAGTTTTTTTATCTTTGCACTCACCAGCTTTTGCATCTTTGCATTCTGCTTTTTTAGTTCCGTCGCATTGTGCTTTCGCATCTTTGCAATCAGCTTTTTTAGCATCTTTGCAGTCTGCTTTTTTGTCAACGCATTCTTTTTTTACAGGTTCTGCTTTCGCATCTTTTTTAGCAGGAACTTGTGCTGTCATAACTGATAGTGATACAAATATTGCAACAACTGCCATCAAGAAATTTTTTGTTTTCATTTTTTAAAATTTCAATTTAGTTAATAATTGATTGAATTGAGTTTATTGTTTTTTAATTAAATCCTTTTCCGGAACCACCGAAGCCACATATCCGATTTTTTCAAATGCTTTGATAATTTGCTCTTCGTTGGTTTTGCGAGTGTCAAACTTTAATGTTACACGTTTTGTATCCAATGCAACTTGTATATCTTTCACACCTTTTTCAAACGCTACGTTCTTTTCGATTGTCTTGACACAATTCTCACAAGTCATTGACACATCGAAAGTTACCGTTTTTAACTTATCAGCTTTTGCTTTTTTAGTCTGAGCCTCCGCTGAAATAGAGATTGCAAATATACTTGCCAACAATATAAATAAATACTTTAATTTCATTTTTTTAGTTTTTTTAAGTTTATACGAATAATTCGTTATCTTTTTATGCAGATTTTAAGTAAAAACTCTATTTTTTACTCAAAGCCCACCTCATTCCGACATAAAATGTACGTCCGTGCATTGGCCCCCAAACCATCGAAGCATCAAATTTATCACCGAATGGATTTTGCACATCAATAATCGGATAATGCTGCACAAAATCAGTGATATTTTCGGCTCCTGCATAGAGCGACCAAGTTCTGAAATTCTTTGTAATCTGCGCATTCATAATGGTAAATGGCTTAAATTCATTTTCCCAAAGCGGATTTGCTGCATCCGGATCAGGAAGTCTTCCGCCACCGTTAAATTGCGTGGTAAAGTCAAATTGCCATTTTTTCAGCGGTGTCAGGTACGATAATGTTACCAGACTTTTCGAACGATTAGTCAACGGTTTTTCACGTAATTCGTTGTTAATCGTCATTTTCACATCATTAATACGGTGCGCTAAAGTGGCTGTCAGACCGCGGATAATTTCCAGATTTACTTCAAATTGCAAACTGCTGGAATAAGATTTTCCATTCAGATTATAAAAGCTGACCGCGTAAGGATTACTGTCCATATCGGCAACTACCTGATTGATAAAGTCGGTGTAAAACCACTCAACCATAAATCCAAGCTCTCTCCCACTCCAAATTGGGAAAAATACGTGCGCCGTTGCACCATAATTCCATGCTTCTTCCTGCTTCAAATTATCAGCAATATTCAAGGCCCGATTACTTGCCAGTAAGAAATTATTTTCTGCCAATACATTTGGCGTTCTGTAGCCTTTACCGGCTGCTACACGCAGGTGCAGAATATCAGCAATGTTGTATCTTGCATGAAATCTGGGCGAAACAAACAAGCCGTAAATAGAATTGTAATCCGCACGAATTCCCGCCATAGCCGTCAAGTCGCCGTAATTTAGCGTGTATTCCGCAAATGCTCCCGGAACGTATTCTGTTCGCTTATAAGGCGTTGGCGTGTTGACGCTTAGCAATTCATCATACACATCCATATTAAAACTCGTTCCAAGGGAAAGTTTATTGTGTTGGTTCAATTCCGTATCGTAAATCAAGTTCGCATACAGATTGCTTTGATGACCATCATAGGTTTTATGGCCGTATTTTGCATCCTGATTGTGAATTGTTCCATTCAGAATAATTCCTAAGCTGGATTGTCTGGCTTCTTCATGCTCGTGGTCGTGTCCGTCGTGAGCATCGTGGTCATGATCATGTTCGTCTTCTGCACCAAATAAAAAGCCATTTTTTACAAAAAATTCATATCGCTCCGTGTCAATTCCGATTTTGTAATTTCCATCGGTTTGCCCACCTTGACGATACTCAGAAAGTCCACGTACAAAGGCTTGCAAGATGTAATTATCTTTTTTGTAATACCAACGATTGGCAGCATTATACTGGCGAATTCGAGGCAAATCCATGTAGCCGTCTTTGTTGTGATCCAAATTCATAAACTCATCCGACGCATGCAAAAGCACCGATGTAGCCAGATTTTCATTGAATTTATGTGACACATCCAGATTACTTTCCACTCTTCCGGTAGTACTTGTAAATAAATTCAAGGAAACTCGGTCACTTTCCTGCGGCTTTTTGTATTCCACATTTATTTGCCCTGCAATGGCTTCGTAGCCAGTTTTTACAGAAGCTGTACCTTTGGAAATCTGGATGCTTTCCATCCACGGTCCGGGAATATAACCCAGTCCGTAAGCCGATGAAAGTCCGCGCAAGTTGGGAATATTTTCCGTCAACATCTGCACATAACCGCCCGAAAGCCCAAGTAATTTAATCTGTTTAGCTCCCGTTGCTGCATCGCTGTAAGATACGTCCACAGATGGATTGGTTTCAAAACTTTCGGAAAGATTACAGCAAGCTGCCTTACGCAACTCGTTGGTATTCAAGGTTTCCATATTTTGAACAGCCATTCTGTTGACCATTTTCCCCGAACGACGCTGAGTTACAGTCACTTCTTTCAGTTCAGTTCCATCTTTTAGCGTGACGTTCAGATGCTCTTTTATATTGTGATTGGAAATATTTACCGTATCCGAAGCATATCCAACACTACTAAAAACAAGCGTTTGCGTACTTTCAGAAACAGAAATATGAAAATGTCCATTCGTATCGGTTACGGTTCCGCCATTATCGCCCATCCAGCGAACATGCGCACCGGGAATAATTTGTCCGTTACTATCTTTTACAAATCCGTGAACTTGCGAATAAGAATATACAGATACAAATAGCAGAAGTAAAAATATTATATTTTTTCTCATAAAGAATTTTTGATTTTACATTTTTAATATAGAAAGATTGTGCAGCGTCACGTTGAAATCCAGATTATTATGCACAAGAAATCATGCGTCCGGACACAAGTGTGGCTGACTTTTATTCAATTTAAAATCGAAAATCAAATGATGAGAACGGATTTTTGGCAGAGAATCTGTCTGCCCTTTAGGGGAATGAATATTTCGGGTGGCGAATGAATGAATCGTGTTTCAGAAATGGCTTCAGCTATTTGCGGAATTTCCGGCGTGAAATTATCCAAATCAATCACAACCAAGGAATAATCCGTGAATTCGTAATTTGGATTATGCATGGAAGGCACATCCACCGAAAGGCGTTTCAAATCACAAGATTTATGCAACTCGTGTACGCAAGCCATCATTTCTTCCGAATGCTCGTGAGTGGTAGCTTCATCGTGGCAATGATGGTCGTGAATGCTCATACAAGAGGTTTCAGCCACTGTTTCAATGCCTGCTTTTTCGCAATCATTACAGCAAAACTGCACGACATTGTAACCGGTTCCGGCCAGCAAAAACAAGGCTGAAAACAGTAAACTAAATGTGATATGTAGCCAGTTCGGTTTCATTTTCGCTTGCAAATATACTCTCTAACAAGCAAGCGATGCAATAGTTCGATGAAAGTTTTGAAATAATTTAAACAATATTATGTTTTTGCGGTTATATATTATAAATTCTAATGTCAAATTATAAGCTTGTTTAAGTACATTTCTGCATATTTTTTATTACTTTTGTACAATAATTCATTTTTATTAAATATTTTTCTACACAACAGATAATCAATTGATTACATTTTTTCTATCGAGAATAATTGCTATAAAATTGAAATTATAAACCATCAACAACAAACCAACTTAATATGAAACGGATTTTTACAGTCTTACTACCACTAATTTTGATTTCAGTTTTGATTGCCTCCTGTACCAAACAAGAAATGGAAACTGAAGTTTTTACTTTTGACAACGAATATTTTTTGACAAATGACACCAGTTTAGGTAGTTTGAAATTTCATGCAGAAATAGAGCTTCCGGTGAAATATCACGACGAAGAGGTGCTTAAAAACGTTAACAGTCAAATAATTGCCAAAATTTTCGGTGAAGTTTTTAACAGCTATCCGGTTGACAGTATTCTTCCAAAATACGCTTCTACACTTTATCAGGAGTACAAAAAAAGCAACGAACCTTATCTGCAGCAAATTTCTGAACTGAAAGGCTCGAAATCCATTCTCGAAAATGAAATTACTGTTCAGGGAGTTGCTATGTATTTGGATGATAAAGTTTTATCATATAGTTACGAACGCTATGCATACATGGGCGGCGCGCACGGTAACAGCAGTAGATTGCTATTTAATTTTGATTTGACAAATGCAAGATTGGTTAACGAAAGTGATTTATTTACAGATAATTACATAGAACCACTTACACAATTAATTAAACAGCAAATTGTGGAAGATAATGCCGAAATGGAATCGGTTGCTGACTTGAATGATTTTCATTTTTACGAAGATCAAATCAAACCAAATAACAATTTTTACATTACGGCAGAAGGCGTAGTTTATGTATATAATCCCTACGATATTGCTCCTTACAGCACCGGACAGACTATGGTTTTGCTTACTTTTGACAAGCTGAAACCTATCTTAAAATTCGGAAATCCAATAGCATATATTTACGAAACGCCTGCAAATTAAGTGATTATGTCATTTTTTGATTTACTGAAAAACCGAAGAAGCATTCGTAAATACACGGATCAAAAAGTTGAAGATGAAAAGATTAAACAAATCACTACGGCGGCTTTAATGTCTCCGGCTTCAAAACGCAGCAACCCGTGGGAATTTATCGTAGTAGAAGATAAAGAAACGCTTCAGAAACTGGCTGACAGTCGTCCACACGGCTCGCAGCTTTTAGCTGGTTCGCCGCTTGGAATTGTAGTAATTGCAGACAGAACTAAAAGCGATGTTTGGATTGAAGATGCGTCGATTGCAGCGCTGATTATTCAATTGCAAGCACAAGATTTAGGTTTGGGCAGCTGCTGGGTTCAGATTTTCGCCCGACAACGAACTGAAACTCAATCGGCTGAAGAATACGTGCGCGAAATGCTGGAAATTCCTGAAAATTATGCGGTTCTCTGCATCGTTTCCATTGGATATAAAGACGAAGATCGAAAAGCATACGACGAGGAGAAATTGGCTTACAATAAAATCCATTCTGAAAGGTTTAAAGTAAATTGATAGTTCAAATACTCATTAAAAATCAATTCTTATGATAAAAGATAGTCGTCTTCCGTGGGGAATTACCCTTTTATTTTTCGGAGTATTATTTTTCTTCAGACAAATCGGAGTATTCACAGAAATGATGGAAGAATATATTTTTGACTGGAGAAATATTTTATTAGTTTTCGGAATTGTTTTCTTGATTTTTCACAACAACAAAAGTATTGGAATTGTGCTTCTGGCAGTTTGGGCTTTGTTTTATCTGAAAGATATCATCGATTTCTCACGTGAAATTTCCGAATTTATTTGGCCGGCTTTGCTCATAATCGCCGGAGGATTTTTGATTTATAATTCCAACACAAAGAAAAACGACAAGCAGCAACTAACAAAACAGGACGAAAACAACAATCATACACCATTAACACAATAGAAACAACTTATTTTGAAAACCGCGATACTATATACTACCACTTACGGCAGCACGGAGAAAGTAGCCAATTACATAGCTGAGAAGCTTGAAAATCAGGAAATTGTACTGGTAAATCTGGCTGAGAATAAGAATTTTGACTTTTCAGAGTTTGATAATATTATTTTGGGAGGCTCAATTTATTTAGGAGATATTCAGCCAGAAATGTTTGAATTTTGCACCAATAATCTGGACGCACTGCTACAGAAAAACATTGGAATTTTTGTTTGTGGAATTGAGCCTGATTTAATCAGACAAGATGCTGAAATTGAAATGTCGTTTCCTAAAAAACTGTACAATCATGCTCAGGCAACGGCTTTCGTGGGTGGTGAAATAAATATGGAATTGCTGAATGGTTCTCAAAAATTTATTACTAATACACTTCTCGGAATTCAAGATTCCAAATCTTTTCTTCAATACGATTTAATCGATATTTTTATTTACCAAATGGAATTGAACGGTGAATGACACCCTATTTGCAAGTCATACGATGTAAAAATCTGCTGTTTGTAGTTATCATTCAGTGGCTTATGCAGCATTCGGTGGTCTATCCGCTCTTGCAAACTTTTGGTTTTGAAACCGGCTCTCAAAACATCTTCTACTTCCTTCTTATTCTCGCTACAGTCTTAATTACTGCCGGCGGCTACGTTATCAATGATTATTTTGATGTAAAAATCGACCGCATAAATTCACCCGAAAAAGTTATCGTTGGTAGCACGATCTCACTTCGATCTGCTATGCTTTTCTACCAAATTTTGACTGGTTTGGGTACAATTCTGGGAATAGTTTTAGCGGTTTGGGTAAAAAGTTTCACTCTTGGTTTTATTTTCGTGCTTACGCCGGGATTACTTTGGTTTTATTCGGCAAGCTATAAACGCCAATTTGTAATTGGAAATCTGATTGTAAGCCTTGCTTCTGCACTTTCTGTGTTGATAGTTGGCGTGCTGGCTGTTGCGCTGCTGAAAATGGTTTATAGTGCCGAGTTACTTAATCAAACTCCGGTTCCGATGCGAATTTATGCCTGGACGGGCGGATTTGCCGGATTTGCATTTATTCTCACCTGGATAAGAGAAATCATCAAAGACATAGAAGACGAAGAAGGTGACCGCGAAATGGAATGCCGAACGATGCCGATAAAATGGGGCGTAAAAAAGACAAAATATGTTCTTTACGCTATGACTGCTTTCACGATAGCGACCTTACTTCACGTCAATCATCATTTTATTGATTTCAATGGAACTATCACATTGCGATACATTATTTTCGGGCTGATAATTCCACTTTTACTGCTCGCTTACTTGATTTTCAGAAGTAAAACGAAATCTGATTTTCACCAAGCACAAACTTTGGCCAAATTTATTATGCTGATTGGTGTGCTTTACAGCCTAGTATTTTATTATTTGCTTTCAGAGGCTTTTGGAATTAGCATTTTCGGACTTTTTCTTGTAAAATAGCCATGCTTGATCACTTAAAAAATTACGATATAATCCTCGGTTCAGCTTCGCCACGCCGCCAGGAATTACTGAAAGGACTGGATATTTCTTTCAGAATTGAACTGAAAGAAGTGGATGAAAGTTATCCTTCCAGCCTTGTCGGCGTAGATATTCCGATGTTTCTTGCTCAGAAAAAAGCCGAAGCTTACACATTAACTGAAAAATCGCTGCTAATAACGGCAGACACCATTGTGTGGCACGAAGGAAAAGTGTACGGCAAACCCTCAGACCGCGATGATGCCAAACGAATTCTCACAAAACTTTCCGGAAAAATGCATCAGGTGATTACCGGAGTTTGCATCAAATCATTAAGCAGAAAAAAAGTTTTTCACGTCATTTCAGATGTTTATTTCGCTCGATTTTCGGAAGCTGAAATTGATTATTATCTGGACCATTATAAGCCCTACGACAAAGCAGGCTCTTACGGCGTGCAAGAATGGATTGGATATATTGGCGTGGAACGCATTGAAGGTTCGTATTTTAACGTGATGGGATTGCCCATTCAGCGGCTTTACAACGAACTGAAAAACTGGAAGTGAATTTTTCCCCCGGCATAAGCCAATCATTTTTTTGAAAATAATTTAGTATGAGAAATATTACTGTATGCTTCTCTCCCGCCCTTTTTCCATATTATTTGGAGAAAAATTCTATTGCTGTAATTGTCGATATTTTCAGAGCAACTACAAGTATTTGTGCTGCATTTCAGAATGGAACGGCGGCAGTCAGAACCGTTTCTTCAACGAAAGAAGCAATGATTTGGCAGGCAAAAGGCAGATTAGTTGCAGCTGAACGAAATACGCAGAAATGCGATTTTGCTGATTTTGGAAATTCACCTTTTGAATTCACAGCCGAAAAAGTAAGTGGAAAAGAAATTGTCTTTACCACAACAAACGGCACTCGCGCCGTAGAAGCAGCGATTGGTTCTGATGAGATTTTAATCGGTGCTTTTTCCAATATTTCTGCATTAATTGACTATTGCATTCCAAAGGATAAAAACATTATAATAGTATGCTCCGGTTGGAATAATCGGTTTTGCATAGAAGACACTTTATTTGCCGGAGCCTTGGCATATAAGCTTTCAGAGAAGGGAAATTACGAACTAAAATCTGACGCAAGCATCGCGGCAATCGAACTTTGGAAACTTGCAAAAACCAATATAAAAAGCTATATTTGCAAGTCGGAGCATTACGAAAGACTGAGAAAAAACGGTCATGAAAATGAGGTGGATTATTGCCTCACGGCAGATGTTGCTCCGGTTATACCAAAATTTGATAAAGAAAACGGAATTTTCACTATTAACTAAATCGCCATGAAACGCATCAACTTTAGAGTATTATTGCTTTCTGCAATCCTTATTTTAGGATTTTCATGTAAAAAAGAAACAGAAAAACCGGTGGAAGAGCCGAAAGTTCATATGTTTATCAAAGGGGCTGATGTAGGCTGGTTGCCCCAAATGGAAGCTACGGGCTATAAATTTTTCAACAAAGAAGGCGTTGAAGAAGATTGCCTGAAAATTTTGAAGTCTTATGGAATAAACGCCATCCGACTTCGAACTTTTGTAGATCCATCGGACAATCCACAAAGCGGACATTGCAGCAAAGATGAAACGGTTGCGATGGCCGTTCGTGCAAAAAAAGAAGATTTGAAAGTGATGATTAACTTTCATTACAGTGACAGTTGGGCTGATCCTGCCAAGCAAGTTAAACCCAAAGCGTGGGTAAATATGAACTTTGAGGAATTGAAAAAGGCACTTTACGACTATACTTTTGATGTAATTTCTGCCATAAAAGCTGCAGGCGTAGAACCGGAATGGGTGCAAGTTGGGAATGAAATTACACCTGGATTATTGCTACCGGAAGGAAATTCGAATACCAATTTTGCTCAATTGGTACAACTGCTCAATCGTGGATACGATGCGGTAAAAGCTGCTTCGCCAAATTCAAAAGTAATTCTTCATGTGGATCAGGGAAATAACAACCAACGCTTTCGCTGGTGGTTTGATAACGCTAAGAAATACAACGCCAAATATGACATTATCGGTATGTCCTATTATCCCTATTGGCTGGAAGGAAAACCGGATTACACTACGAACATCGAAGATCTGGCATTCAATCTGAATGATATGGTCAGACGTTATGGAAAAGAAGTGATGGTGGTGGAAGTTGGTGGTGAAGATGGGCAAGATAGTCAACTAACTGCAGAGCAAAATGCTGCGAAAATTCAAAATACGCACGATTTAGTGGCCGCTACCATTCAAAAAGTAAGAGAAGTTCCTGAAAACAAAGGTCTTGGTGTATTTTACTGGGAACCGCAAGGTGCTCGTTCGTGGAGCCATTATGCGCTGAGTGCTTGGGGAAATGATGGAAGGCCGACAAAAATCATGGATGCTTTTTTGAAATAAATTTATCACAAGTTTATCAAAACAAAACAGCCAAGAAATTTGTTTCTTAATGAGATTGACAAAAAAATCTCTACTAAAATCTGAATTTATTAACAACATAAAATAGGAGATTAAAACATGTTAAACGAAAAAATTGCAAAAATGCTCAACGAGCAGGTAAACAAAGAGTTACATTCTTCTTACTTGTATCTTGACATGGCAAATTATTATTATGACAACAACTTAAACGGTTTCGGAAACTGGTTTGACGTACAGACAAAAGAAGAAAATGCTCACGCAATGCTTTTCATTCAGTATCTGAGAAACAACGGTATTGAAATCGTTTTGGAAGCAATTCCTGCACCGGACTTTAAGTTCAAAAATTTCAAAGAGCCGCTAACAGCAGCTTATGAACACGAAAAATTCATCACTGCGTCAATTCACGACATCTATGCTGAAGCTTATTTGGCGAAAGATTTCCGCACCATGCAGTTTTTGGATTGGTTTGTAAAAGAACAAGGCGAAGAAGAACAAAACTCGGATGATCTTTGCAAACGCTACGATTTATTTGGCACAGACGCGAAAGGCTTGTACCTGCTTGACAACGAACTTGCAGGAAGAGTATTTACAGAGCCGGATTTGACCTTATAATTTTTAAGAAAAAATAAATTAACAAAGTCCTTGGTTCAAAAATCAAGGACTTTTTTTCGAAATAATATGACAGAAAAAATGCCTGTTTTATTCGTTGGTCACGGAAGTCCGATGAATGCGATAGAAACGAATAATTTTACTGAAACTTGGAAAAATTTGGGTGAAACACTCCCTACTCCAAAGCTAATTCTTTGCGTTTCGGCGCATTGGGAAACTCGTGGTACACACATCACCGCAATGCCCAATCCAAGGACGATTCATGATTTCGGTGGTTTCCCAAAAGAACTTTACGAAGTACAATATCCTGCTCCTGGTTTCCCGTTATTCACAGAAGAAATCCGAGATCGAAATCCGGAATTGAATATCGGTTTAGATACCAAAGAATGGGGATTTGATCATGGAAGTTGGTCTGTTATCAAGCATATTTTTCCCGAAGCAAATATTCCGATGATTCAACTAAGCATCGACCATTTTGCCAGTTTTGAACAACATTATTTATTAGCAAAACAGCTGAATTATCTTAGAAATCAAGGTGTGCTGATTATTGGAAGTGGAAATATTGTGCATAATTTGCGTGCAGTTGACTGGCATCAGCGAGTAGATGGATACGACTGGGCATTTGAAGTGAGAGATAATGTCAATCAGTGGCTGGAAGAAAAAAATCATGATAATTTGATTAGCATAACACAACGAGGCGGGATTTACAGAAATGCCATTCCTACTTCAGAGCATTACATTCCTCTACTCTACGCCGTTGCCATGCAGGATGAGGATGAAAAAATCAGACTTTTCAACGATAAACTTACGATGGGTTCACTGTCAATGACCGGAGTTTTGATTGGTAAATAAATAAAGCATTTTATAAGAAATTTGCATGTAAATATTAAAACTTTACTGTCAAAAAGAAAACAAAGCTTAATGTAATTTGGATTTTATATAAATATTTGTAATTTTGCTTTCAATAAACTATTATATAAACTACCAAAACAATACACATGTTAAAATCATTAAGGAATGAGGATTGGACATCTACGCTCATTGGAATTGCTATTCTGATACTCGTAATCGCCTTTCCCACAATGATGAAGAACGATTATGTTCTTTTTCTGATTATCGGCTTTCTTTCATATTTGGGATATTTATTTATGGGCAACAAAGGAAAAGGTTTTATACTTTCGTTTGTTGTCATTTTTGTTTTAGCACTTGCCGCAAGGTATCTCAGCACTATTCCTGCCATCAAAAAAATCGGTTTGGAAGCTGTATTTTTTGCAGTTGCCATCGGATTACTGATTAGAAATACCGTAGGATTACCAAAATGGATGTCAGCCGCTGTAAGAAGCGAATATTACATCAAAGCAGGTTTAGTTATTCTGGGTTCGTCCATTTTATTCAAAGAAATCATGCGAGCCGGAGGATTGGGAATGATTCAAGCTGTAATCGTAGTTCTCATGGTTTGGTATTTTAGTTTCTGGATTGCCACGCGCGTTTTCAAAGTGGATAGAGAAATGTCAACGATACTTTCCAGTGCGGTTTCTATTTGTGGAGTTTCGGCTGCAATTGCCACCAGCGGCGCTATCAAAGGTGATCCGAAAAAACTTTCTTTCGTAGTTTCTTTGGTTCTTATAGTGGCAATACCGATGATGTATTTACTTCCTTATATTGCCAAATGGATCGGACTAACTGAAGAAGTTGCCGGAGCATGGCTTGGAGGTACGATTGACACTACAGCAGCTGTGGTTGCTTCCGGAAAATTCATTGGCGAAACGGCTGAAAAATACAGCGTTATCATTAAATCAGCACAAAACGTTTTGCTTGGCGTAGCTGCTTTTGCTATTTCTATTTACTGGTCATTCAAAGGTGAAAAGAGCGAAATTCGTCCTTCAGGATCAGTTCTTTGGGAAAGATTTCCAAAGTTCGTACTTGGATTTATCCTTGCTTCAATCGTGTTCAGTTTTGCATTTGCACCGGATGTTGCCAAAGATCTTTCAAGAGTTGCTAACAAAGGCGCACGCGAATTACTTTTCTCCATCGCGTTTATTTGCATAGGCTTGGAAACAGATTTCCGCTATATTTTCAAGAAAGAGAACTCAAAATACATCTGGACGTTCTTAACGGCGCAAGGTTTCAATATTCTATTGACTTTACTGGTAGCATATTTGTTATTTCATGCCATTTAATATTTTTCAATAATAAAAGAAAAGGCGTTTGGAAGTTTCCAAACGCCTTTTTTATGTTTGTTTCAATCGATTAAATAACATCGATTAAAATTAAAGAAAACAATAAGCCAGGTATTAGAATTCCGATCAAACTCGGAATATCCGTATTTTTCTTTTCTTTCGTTCTTAAAATAAAAACAGCAAACATTACAAGAATATACATTCCGCATATCCACATTAATACATTTCGCCCTACTTCATTGCCAAAAATAATAAAAGACAATGGAATGAAAATCCCTAATAATCCTATTATCTGATATATAGTTTTGTTTTCTAAAGATTTAATCTTTTCAATCATAATTCTATAGATTTAAGAATAGATTTTAGTTTGCACAAATATAGTTAAATTCGCTTTTTACATCCGAATATTTTTTGAAAAAAGCCATTTTTTCCTTAGATTTATGCATTTGAAAAAAAATGAAATGATATTTTTACAAAATAAATATTCCCGATGATCATATAATAGTCAATTAAGACAAACAACTGAACAAATTTAACAATTTATTGTTAAATGTTTACGTACTTTAGACAAGAAAATTTATAATTAAAAACTTAAAAATAACCATGGTATTCGACATTGAAATGATTCGCAAAGTCTATGCTGAACTTCCTCAAAAAGTAGATGATGTGAGAAAAAAATTAGGTCACCCCTTGACCCTGACAGAGAAAATTCTTTTTTCACACCTTTCCCCAAATGTACCCGTAGAAAATTATGCTCGTGCAGTTGATTATGTTGATTTTGCACCGGATCGCGTTGCAATGCAAGACGCAACGGCTCAAATGGCTCTGCTGCAGTTGATGAATTCCGGCAGAAAAAGTGCTGCTGTACCTTCTACCGTGCATTGCGACCACTTAATTCAGGCTTATAAAAACGCGGCTACTGACTTGCAGACCGCCAAAGTGACTAACGAAGAAGTGTTCAACTTCTTGCGTGATGTTTCCAATAAATTCAGTATCGGTTTCTGGAGACCGGGTTCGGGAATTATTCACCAGGTAGTTCTTGAAAACTACGCATTCCCGGGCGGAATGATGGTCGGAACTGACTCGCACACGCCAAACGCGGGCGGTCTGGGAATGGTTGCCATCGGTGTAGGTGGTGCTGATGCGGTAGATGTAATGGCCGGATTGCCTTGGGAACTTAAAATGCCTAAAATTATCGGTGTGAAACTGACCGGAAAACTGTCCGGATGGGCTGCACCAAAAGATATTATCCTGAAACTTGCGGGAATTCTCACCGTAAAAGGCGGAACAAACGCCATTATTGAGTATTTCGGAGAAGGAGTTTCTACTTTCTCTGCCACCGGAAAAGGCACTATTTGCAATATGGGTGCGGAAGTTGGAGCTACTACTTCTATTTTCCCATTCGACGATAAATCGGCTATTTACCTGGAAGGTACAGGAAGAAAAGAAGTGGCTGACGAAGCACGCAAAATCATTTCTTACCTGCAAGCTGACCCGGAAGTGGTGGCAAATCCTGAAAAATATTACGACCGGGTAATTGAAATTAATCTTTCGGAATTAGAACCGCACGTAAATGGTCCATTTACGCCGGACGCAGCCTTTACTATTTCTGATTTTGGAAATGAAGTTAAGGAGAAAAACTTCCCGCCGCTGGAAGTAGGTTTGATTGGCTCGTGTACCAATTCTTCTTACGAAGACTTGACTCGTGCTGCTCATATTTTGGAAAATGCACGCAAAAACGGTCTATCCATCAAAACAAAACTCATCATCAATCCGGGTTCGGAGCAAGTTCGCTATACTGCTGAACGCGATGGTGTTTTACAAGTCTTTGAAGAGGCAGGAGCAGTCATTATGGCTAATGCTTGTGGTCCGTGTATCGGTCAGTGGAAGCGTGATGGCGAAAACGACCGACCGAACTCGATTGTCAATTCATTTAACCGCAACTTTGCGAAACGAAACGACGGAAATCCAAATACGCACGCATTCGTTACTTCACCGGAACTGGTTACGGCATTTGCTATTTCGGGAGATTTGGCGTTCAATCCGCTGAAAGATACCCTGACAAACGACAAAGGCGAGCAAGTAAAATTGGTAGAGCCTAAAGGTTACGAAATGCCGCCAAACGGCTTTTCTGTGGAAGATGCAGGTTATCTTGCACCTTCGGCAGATGGCAGCCAGATTGAAGTAAACATTGACCCAAATTCAAACCGACTTCAAAAATTAGCACCTTTTGCACCTTGGGACGGAAAAGATTACACCGAACTGCCGCTGCTGATTAAAGCTGCAGGAAAATGTACCACAGACCACATTTCAATGGCTGGAGCTTGGTTGCGCTTCCGCGGACATTTGGACAATATCTCAGATAATATGCTTATCGGAGCCGTGAATGAATTTAACAATGCAACAAATTCTGTTCTCGACCCAAGCACCGGAGAATATTCTGCTGTTCCGGCTTTGGCACGCAAATACAAAGCACAAGGCCTTGGTTCCGTTGTAGTTGCTGAAGAAAACTACGGCGAAGGTTCAAGCCGTGAACACGCCGCTATGGAACCGAGATTTTTGAATGTAAAAGCCATTTTGGTTAAATCATTTGCTCGCATTCACGAAACAAACTTGAAAAAACAAGGAATGCTTGCATTGACTTTCGTGAACAAAGACGATTACAACAAAGTGCAGGAACGCGACAAAATCAGCATTCTTGGTCTGACCGATTTCACACCGGGAAAAAATCTGAAAGTAGTTCTGCATCATGCGGATGGCACAAGCGATGAGTTTGAAGTAGCTCACACATACAATGAGCAGCAAATCGGCTGGTTCAAAACCGGAAGTGCTTTGAATGGAATGAAATAAATTAAATTCAGGTTAAATCTGCCAAACGGTGGATTTAACCTGTTTTTTTTAGAAGAAATATTTCAACCAAAAACAATTAATCTTACAATCGAATTTTTAGTTTTTATGAACCAAATAACAATTGAAAACAACATCCTGAACGTACCCAACCAACCGATAATTCCATTTATCGAAGGCGACGGAATAGGAAAAGAAATAACGGCATCCGTTCGAAAAATTGTGGATACAGCGGTGGAGAAAGTCTGTGACGGACGCAAAAAAATAGAATGGAAAGAAGTCCTGGCAGGCGAAAAAGCTTACAATCAACTGGGCACTTGGCTACCTGCCGAAACAATGGATGCTTTCAGAAAATACTTGGTGGGAATAAAAGGACCACTTACTACGCCTGTTGGTGAAGGCATTCGTTCGCTGAATGTAGCACTTCGTCAGGAATTGGACTTGTATGTTTGTCTGCGTCCAGTTCGCTGGTTCAAAGGCGTAGCTACCCCACTCTTGCAGCCCGACAAAGTGAACGTTACCATTTTCCGTGAAAATACCGAAGATATTTATGCCGGAATTGAATGGAATGCAGGCACACCGGAATTGCAAAAAGTACTGAAATTTCTCAAAGAAGAAATGGGCGTTGCTAAAATCCGCTTTCCGGAAACCACCTCTATTGGTGTGAAACCTGTTTCGGTAGAAGGAACGGAGCGACTGGTTCGTTCGGCAATCGAGTACGCTATTCAGCACAAATTGCCTTCCGTAACGCTGGTTCACAAAGGCAATATAATGAAATTTACCGAAGGTGGTTTCAAAAAATGGGGATATGCTTTGGCTGAAAGAGAATTTCCGGAAGAAACATTCACCGAAAATAAATTCAACAAAATAAAAGCGGAACGCGGACTTGAAGCTGCCGTGGCTGCCTACAACGATGCTGTAGAAGGTGGAAAAGTTTTTATCAAAGACGTAATTGCCGATGCTTTTCTTCAAAACACATTGCTTAAGCCGGAAGAATATTCGGTTATTGCCACGCTCAATCTGAACGGCGATTATATTTCAGATCAATTGGCGGCAATGGTAGGCGGCATCGGCATTGCACCTGGTGCAAATATCAATTACAAAACCGGACACGCCATCTTTGAAGCTACGCACGGCACAGCTCCGGACATTGCCGGAAAAAATAAGGCCAATCCATGCTCTATGCTGCTTTCGGCGGTAATGATGCTGGAATACATGGGCTGGAAAGAAGCCGGTGATTTGATTACTAAGTCGCTTGAAACTTTGTTTGAAAAAGGCATAGCCACAAATGACCTGGCTCGCTTTATGAGCAACGGACAAGCAAAAACCACTTCGGAATTTGCTGATGAAGTAATAGCAGAAATTAAACATTAAATCTCCGCTTTATTAAACAATATATTGGATTTGGATACGATTTCACGTATTTATAGCTTATAAAAATTGACAAAATAAAAGAGTGAAATGAAAAGTGAAAATATTATCACCAATTTATCAAAATAATTGGTTTCTAATTAAACATTTTCACTGAAATAAACATTATAATCGTGATTTTTAATTCATACTCAAAACTTTAGTTGAGTATCTCTAAAAATCACAACTGAAAAACACAAAAAATTAAAATAAAATAATCTTAAAAAAACATTTGATAGAGTTATGACAGAAAAAGAATTAATTCACCAACTCTCTGAAAGCATTAAAAGAACCACCAATATTAAAAAGGAACTTTTTTCGGAGATGAGTGTAAAACGCGGACTTCGTAACGACGATGGTTCCGGAGTTTTGGCCGGTCTTACACGCGTAGGTGATGTAGTGGGTTATGAGAAAAAACCGGAAGGCGGACTGAAAGCCATCCCGGGAAAACTCTTGTACCGTGGAATTGACGTAGAAGATTTGGTGCATGGTCTCCAAAAAGAAAACAGACTAGGATTTGAAGAAACTGCTTATTTGTTGCTTTCTGGCTC
The DNA here is from genome assembly GCA_964498765.1 of uncultured Paludibacter sp. GTDB lineage: Bacteria > Bacteroidota > Bacteroidia > Bacteroidales > Paludibacteraceae > UPXZ01. The sequence continues at coordinate 37,869 of CAZCIU010000019.1, forward strand.
ACTTCCAAACAAGGAAGAATTAGAATTGTTCCGAAGTCTTATAATGAAAACAATGCCTTTGGATCATCGTACAACCATGAATATTCTTACTTTGAAAGGTAAAAATATCATGAATATCTTGGCTCGTAGCGTACTGGAACTTTATGTGTATGATGAAAATCCGGATGATATTTCCAAAGACAATCTAATTCGTCAGTCTATCAATCTGATTGCAAAATTCCCAACAATTATTGCATACGCTTACCAAGTGCTTCGCCACGATCAACTGGGTCGTTCGCTTCACGTGCGTCACCCATTTGAAAATAAATCGGTTGCCGAAAACTTTATCTACATGATGAAAGGCAAAGATAACTACACCGATTTGGAAGTGAAAATTTTGGATTTGGCGCTTATTCTGCATGCTGACCACGGTGGAGGTAACAACTCTACATTCTCTGTTCGTGTCACAAGTTCTACTGAAACGGATACTTATTCTGCTATAGCTGCAGGTATCGGTTCATTGAAAGGACCTTTGCATGGTGGTGCCAATATTGAGGTGAAAGGCATGCTTGAAAACATGAAGCAAAACATCAATAACTGGAATAATGTAGATGAAGTAGATGATTATTTACTGAAAATTCTGAAAAAAGAAGCGCATGACAAAACCGGTTTGATTTACGGAATTGGACACGCTGTATATACTGTGAGCGATCCACGCGCCGGACTTCTGAAAGAAATGGCTCGTGATTTGGCAAAAGAAAAAGGACGTGAAGATGAATTTGCATTTATGGAAATGGTAGAACAAAGAGCTATCAAAACATTTATGGAGTTCAAAGGCGAAGGTGCAAAACAAACTTGTATCAACGTGGACTTCTATTCCGGATTTGTATATGATGCTATTGGTTTGCCGGAAGAAGTTTTTACTCCTCTATTTGCTATGGCTCGTATCGTGGGTTGGACTGCACACAGAATTGAAGAATTGAACTTTACAAGCAAACGTATTATTCGTCCGGCTTACAAAAACGTACGCGAAAGACAATCATTCGTTCCTATGAATGAAAGATAATCTGACTGCATATCTTATTTGAATAGAATTTGCCAATTGTTCTGTATGAAAAACAGGCATTTGGCAAATTTTTATATAATCTTATTGAATAGAAAAGCTTATAAATAGAATGAATTATGGAAAAAATTAAAGTACTAAATCCCGTAGTAGAACTTGACGGCGACGAAATGACAAGAATTATCTGGTCATTTATAAAAGAACAACTTATCCTTCCTTATCTGGATTTGGATATTAAATACTACGACTTAGGAATTCAACATCGTGACGAAACAAACGATCAAGTGACAATTGATGCTGCTGAAGCCATAAAAAAATACAATGTGGGAATTAAATGTGCCACAATTACGCCGGATGAGGCTCGTGTAGAGGAATTTGGACTGAAACAAATGTGGAAATCACCAAACGGAACTATCCGTAATATCGTAGGTGGAACCGTTTTTCGTGAGCCAATCATCTGCAGCAACGTGCCACGTTACGTACAAGGCTGGACACAGCCGATTATTATTGGTCGTCATGCTTTTGGAGATCAATATCGTGCTACGGATAAAGTTATCAAAGGAAAAGGAACTCTCAAACTAACTTTCACCAACGAAAATGGCGAAGAACAAACCTGGGAAGTTTATAATTTCAACGGTGATGGCGTGGCAATGGCCATGTACAATACCGACGATAGCATCTATGGTTTTGCTCGTTCCTCTTTCCAAATGGCATTGACAAAAAACTATCCGTTGTATCTTTCTACCAAAAACACCATTTTGAAAGCGTACGATGGTCGCTTCAAAGATATTTTTCAGGAAGTGTACGAAAATGAGTTCAAAGCGGATTTTGAAAAAGCAGGAATTACATACGAACACCGCTTGATAGATGATATGGTGGCATCGGCAATGAAATGGAACGGCGGATTTGTGTGGGCTTGTAAAAACTACGATGGCGACGTGCAGTCTGATACCGTGGCACAAGGATTTGGATCATTGGGAATGATGTCATCCGTACTTGTTACGCCGGATGGAAAAACCGTGGAAGCTGAAGCAGCTCACGGCACAGTAACTCGTCACTATCGCCAGCATCAGCAAGGCAAAGAAACCAGCACCAATCCAATCGCGTCGATATTTGCATGGACACAAGGTTTGATGCACCGCGGTAAACTGGATGATAATCAGGCATTGATTAATTTCTGCGAAAAACTGGAAGAAGTTTGTGTGGAAACTGTAGAAAATGGCGAAATGACCAAAGATTTAGCACTTTTGGTTTATGGTGATGATATTCAAGGGAAGTACCTGAATACTCAAGATTTTCTGGCTGCTATCAAACGTAATCTGGAAAGCAAATTGAGCTAAGAACTCAAAATACATAAAACAAAAAATGGCTGTTGAAATTCAACAGCCATTTTTGTATCAATAAATCTTTTAATTATTTACCTGCTTCTTGTTGAGCGTCTTCGATCATTTTCTCACTTGCGTACATGTAAACTTCTACACGACGGTTTTGAGCACGACCATCAGCTGTTTCGTTAGAAGCAACCGGCATTGAGTAGTCTTTACCTTCTACCACTTTCATTTGGTTACGAGTAGCACCTTGAGCAACTAAGTAGTTAGCTACTGTGTTAGCACGATCCAAAGAAACTTTTTGGTTTGCAGACAAAGTACCTACATTATCTGTGTGACCATAAACTGCGATGTCCATAGTTGGGTTTTCAACCAAAACTTTAGCAAATTTAGTCAAAGAATTTCTTGCGTCAGTTTTCAAAGTAGATTTGTTGAAGTCAAACAAGATACCGCTATCAAAAGTAACTTTAACAGCTTTCAGACCGTTTGCATCTTCAATGCTTTCTACTTGAGCACCTTCTACTTGTGCAGCTTCTGCAGCAGCTTTATCCATTTTTTTACCAATGATAGCTCCGGCAGTTGCACCTACAGCACCACCAATAGCAGCACCAATAGCAGCGCTTTTACCATCTTTTCCAATTAAACCACCTACTCCGGCTCCTACAGCGGCTCCGGCACCGGTTCCAATTAATGCACCTTTTGCAGTTTGGTTCAATGCATCACAACCAGTGAACATTAGGCTTGCGCTTAGCAAAATTGCTACGAATAAATTAAGTTTTTTCATTTTTCTAAAAATTTACGTGTTAATAAATAATTTTTTTAATTTTTTGTTTCAATAAAGTGACCCCGGAGGGGCTCGAACCCTCGACCCATTGATTAAGAGTCAATTGCTCTA
>CAZCIU010000020.1:0-40915 GCA_964498765.1 uncultured Paludibacter sp.
AAACTCCAAATTTCTGGATTTTTGGAAATCATTTTGAAACTTATATTTCTCAAATAAAACTGTTAAAACTTACGATTATTTGCGTTTTTTTGTTTACTTTTGAACTTTAAAACTTTTAACTAAAAATTATCATGAACGTAATAACCATCAAGGATAAGCAGTTTAAGCTTTCTATAAAAAACGAAGAAATTCAAGCCGCAGTTCAGAAAGTAGGCGAAGCTATCAATAGAGATATGGCGGGAAAAAATCCTATTTTTATATGTGTGCTAAATGGTGCATTTATGTTTGCGGGCGATTTGATGAAAATTGTAAATATCCCTTGCGAAATTACGTTTATCAAACTTTCATCTTACGAAGGAACCTACACTACAGGCACTGTAAAAGAGGTTTTTGGACTAAATGAAAGTATTGTTGGAAGAAATGTTGTGGTGGTAGAAGACATCGTTGACACCGGCATAACCATGGAAAAAATCATCACTTCACTGGAAGCAAAAGGTGCTGCCGAGATTAAAATCGCCACATTCCTTCAAAAACCAGCCGCACTCCAACGCGACATCACGGTGGACTACGTTGCTATGAAAATTCCGAATGAATTTATCGTTGGTTACGGATTGGATTACGATAGCTTCGGAAGAAATCTGAAAGACATCTACACTGTTGTAGATTAAGAAGTTAAAACACATTTCTTTTTATGAGATATGAAAAGATTACTTTGTAAAAACAATTTTGATTTTATTTTTTAATAGCAATTAAACTAAAACAAAAACATGTTAAATTTAATAATCTGTGGTGCGCCCGGAAGTGGTAAAGGGACACAGAGCGACTTAATTATTAAGAAATACAACTTAAAGCACTTTTCTACCGGCGATATTCTTCGGAAAGAAATTGCAGAAAATACTGAATTAGGAAAATACGCCAATAGTTTTATTTCAAAAGGGCAATTGGTGCCGGATGAGGTTGTGATTGAGATGATTGCGCACGAAATTGATGTTTTGGAGAAAGAACATATAAACGGCATTATTTTCGATGGTTTCCCGAGAACAATCAATCAAGCAGCTGCGCTTGAAGAATTACTTGAAAAAAGAGGTTTAAAAACTGAAATTTTGCTCGATTTGATTGTTGACGAGCAGGAATTAATAGACCGATTATTACTTCGCGGAAAAACTTCCGGCAGAAGTGACGATAATCTTGAAACAATAAAACAACGCTTGATGGTGTACGAAAACCAAACAAAACCTGTAACTGATTACTATAAAAATCTTGGAAAATACGTCGGCATTCATGGAATGGGAAGCATTGATGAGATTTTTGGTCGGATAACGCAGGCAGTTGATCAAGTTAAATAATTTTTAATCAAATCCATTGATGCTCAAAGCTTTTCAATGGATTTATTTTATACAATAAAGCTATGGCTGTAGGTTCAAATTTTGTTGATTATGTAAAGATATTTTGCCGCTCGGGCAAAGGCGGTGCAGGTTCTACGCACTTCCACAGGGAAAAATACATCCCAAAAGGCGGTCCTGACGGTGGTGATGGCGGACGCGGCGGTCACATAAAGCTGCGAGGGAATAAAAATCTTTGGACATTGATACATCTGAAGTATGCAAAACACGTTTTTGCTGGTGATGGTGAAGGCGGAAGCAGAAATAAAAGTTTCGGGAAAGACGGAAAAGACCAAACCATCGAAGTGCCGCTCGGAACAGTAGTTTATGACGGCGAAACGGGCGAATTTCTCTGCGATGTAAAAGAAGACGGACAAGAACTGATTTTGCTAAAAGGCGGACGAGGCGGAAAAGGCAACTGGCACTTCAGAACAGCTACTAATCAAGCTCCACGTTATGCTCAACCGGGCGAACCAAGAATAGAAAAAACCGTCATCATGCAGCTGAAAATTTTGGCTGATGTTGGTTTAGTCGGTTTTCCAAATGCCGGAAAATCAACTTTACTGTCTGTAGTTTCTGCCGCAAAACCGGAAATTGCCGACTATCCATTTACTACCTTGGTGCCAAATCTGGGAATTGTAAGACATCGTGATAATCAGTCGTTTGTAATGGCCGATATTCCGGGAATAATTGAAGGTGCAGCCGAAGGTAAAGGACTAGGATTGAGATTTTTAAGACATATCGAACGAAACTCGATTTTGCTGTTTATGGTTCCTGCAGATTGTGAAGATATTAAGAAAGAATACGGAATTCTTCTTAATGAACTTGAGAAATACAATCCGCAATTAGCTGACAAACAACGCATTTTGGCAATTTCAAAATGTGACATGCTTGATGATGAATTAATTGAGCAAATGAAAAAAGAGCTGCCGGACGATATTCAAACCGTGTTTATTTCATCGGTTAGCGGACTTGGTATCGAGGAATTGAAAGATTTAATCTGGACTGAATTGAATAAGGAAGTTAATCAAATGGTGGATATTATCCATCGACCAATGGAAATCGCCGCACCGGAATACGATGAGGATGAGGAAGATATAGACGAAATGGATGACGAATGGGAAGACGAGGAGGATGACGAAGATTTGAGCAAGTACAAAGGAATTGGTTGGGACGAGCAGGATGAAGTATAAATCGTTGGAAATTGTTCAATATAAAAATCTAAGTCAATTTGCTGATTTATTGCATTTTACCACTACCCGATCAGGAGGTGTGAGTGAAGGAAATTATGCTTCGTTGAATTTGGGAAGATTTTCCGGTGATAAAGAAGAAAATATCCGAGAAAATTTTACTCGTTTATTTCGTGAGATCGGAATTGCAAACTCTCAACTTCATCTTCCCTATCAAACGCATGAAAATCATGTTCAGCTGATTGACCTTGATTTTCTGCTACTTAGCCAAGAAGCTAAAGCGCAAAATCTACACGGATTTGACGCTTTAATCACCAATTTACCTAATCAATGCATCGGCGTTTCCACCGCCGATTGCGTTCCTATTTTACTTTATGATCCGGTAAAAAAAGCCATTGGAGCAGTTCATGCCGGCTGGCGTGGCACTTGCTCGCGGATTTTGAAAAATACTATTGAAGCAATGAGTGCGAACTTTCAATCCAAACCATCGGATTTGATTGCTTCAATTGGGCCTTCTATTTCACCTGATGTGTATGAGGTTGGAGATGAACTGTTTGAGGCTTTTAAAGAGGAAGATTTTGATGTCGAAAAAATATTTTTCAAGAAGGAAAATAAATTTCATCTGGATCTTTGGACTGCAAATAAAAATATTTTGTTGGATGCAGGACTAAAAGCCGAAAATATCGAAATTTCCGGATTATGTACTTTTACGCAGCACGAACGATTTTTCTCTGCCCGTAGATTGGGCATAAAATCAGGAAGAATTGTCAGTGGAATTATGCTGAAATAAGCCGTATTCTTACTCTAAATCGTTCAGAATTTTCTCCAAATCTACGTCAATTTCATGCAATTGTTTTTTGCAAATCTCAATTAATTCTGCCGCGCGTTTTACCTTGACCGAACTTAATTCCATGTTAATTTCCTGATTATTTTCGAGTTCAGAAAGTATTTTTTCCAATTCTGAAACTGCTTCTGAATAGCTTTGTTTGCTCATAAACGGTAAAATTAATCGTTAGAAAAATGTACCAAAACATGTCGGTACGAATTGAAAATTTTTGATTTTGACACGAAACCGAGGTATCTTTTCTGATTATCCACCACAGGCAAGTTCCACGCTCCGGTATCTTCAAAAATCTGCATGACAGCTTCCATCGGCAACTCATAATTAATTGTTGCAGGAGGCGAAATCATTAATTCTCTTACCGTAAATTTCTCGTAGAGTTCTTGCCGGAACATGATATTTCGGACTTCATCCAAAAGAACCACTCCCAAAAACACTTTATTATTTGGATCTATCACGGGGAAAATATTACGTTTGGATTGAGAAATAACCTTCACCAATTCCCCCAAATTCATATTCGGCGTAAGTTTGGAGAGGTCAGTTTCGATTACATTCTCCATTTTCAGCAAAGTAAGCACCGCTTTGTCTTTGTGATGCGTAATCAATTCGCCTTTCTGAGCCAAACGCATAGCGTACAAACTGTGTTTTTGGAAAACGCGAATGGTAATAAACGAAATGGTAGAAACAATCATCAACGTCATAAACAGATTGTAACTTCCTGTTAATTCAGCGATTAAGAAAATTCCTGTGAGTGGGGCGTGCATCACGCCGGACATCACGCCGGACATGCCTGCCAAAGCAAAGTTGGACGTTGGAGCAGCAATGCCAAATTCTCCCATAACCGTAGCCACAACAAAACCGGAAATACAGCCCACAAACAGCGATGGCGCAAACAATCCGCCGACTCCGCCCGGACTTGTGGTAGCCGTAGATGCAAAAATCTTAAACGCAACAATCAAGACCAAATAAGCAACTACAATCCAGATATTATCTCCTAAATTAGCGATAAAACTTCTTTCCAACACTGAATTCAAATTGCCATTAAGTAGAGCTTCGATAATGTTGTAACCTTCTCCATAAAGCGGTGGAAACAAGAAAATTAGCACTCCAAGAATAATTCCGCCTATCAATAATTTAGTAAAAGGAGATTTAATTTTTCGGAAATTTACTTCTAGAAAATTCATTCCACGAGAGAAATATAAAGAAACCAAACCACAGATTATTCCTAAAATAATCAACTGTGGAATTCGACCAACATCGAATGGTTCGTAGCTTGTAAACTGGAACATAAAAGAACTTCCGGTTAGGAAATAGGTAAGCGAAGTAGCTGTAACAGAAGAAATTAAAAGTGGAATGAGCGAAGTCATTGTCATATCCAGCATCAGCACTTCGAGCGTGAAAACTAATCCGGCAATCGGAGCTTTGAAAATGCCACCAATCGCGCCGGCAGCACCACAACCGACAAGAAGCAGCAAGGTTTTTTGATCCAATCTGAAGAATTTTCCAAGATTGGAACCGATGGCGGAACCGGTCAAAACAATTGGTGCTTCCGCTCCAACTGACCCACCAAATCCAATTGTAACGGCACTTCCGACCAGCGAAGTCCAGGTATTGTGAAGTTTTATTATCGATTTTCGTTGCGAAATAGCGTACAAAATCCGCGTAACTCCGTGGCTAATATCGTCTCTGACCACATATCGCACAAATAAATACGAAAGTGTAATCCCAATGGATGGAAAAATCAAATACCAAAAGTTAACTTTCTCAGGGTCAAAGTTATTAGTGAGTAAGTTTTGAATAAAATGGATGGCCGTTTTTAGAAAAAATGCAGCAAGTGAGGCAAATATCCCAACAAGAAAACTCAGAATAAGTATAAAATTACGTTGAGAAATATGCTTTTCTCTCCATTCAAGCATTTTTGTATATCTTGGACTTTCTATCATAATTCAATTCATTTCAGCCGCAAAGATAAGAGTTTTTATTAGGAAAGGAGAGAAAAATCGGGATGAATTCAGCTATTTAAACTCCCTTGCCCTTAAAAATAATTTCCAAGGTGTAAATAATTATCTTGGAATCAGTGAATAAATTCATATTTTCCATATACACAATGTCGTAATTCAGGCGCTCAATCATTTTTTCAAGCGTATCTGCATAGCCGATTTTAATTGGTCCCCACGATGTCAAACCCGGACGAATACGATAAAGCAGACAATAATAAGGTGCATGCTGAATGATTTGATCGATGTAGAATTTTCGTTCGGGACGCGGCCCAACAATGCTCATATCGCCTTTTATCACATTGAAAAATTGTGGTATTTCATCAAGTCGGTATTTTCGCAGCGTACGTCCTACTTTGGTAATTCGATCATCATCCGGACTACTTAATTTCGGGATTCCTTTTTCAGAATTATGAAACATCGTTCTGAATTTGAGTATATTAAAACTCTTTCCGTGGTAGCCAATACGTTCTTGTCTGAAAAATATCGGTCCTTTGGAATCCAGTTTTATCACCAAAGAAAAATAAAGCATTAAAGGCGAAAGAATTATCAAACTCAAAACCGAAGCGACAATATCAAAAGTTCGCTTCACGCAAAGCTCCCAATCGGTCATGGTAGGTTGCGTAATATTCACCAAAGGGTTTAATCCGTAGCGATGAATTTGAGCTTTCCCGGTCAGAATTTCATATAATCTCGGCGTAAATCGAATGTCAATATTATACTGAAAAAGTTTATTGATTATATCAAAAATTCGCTGTTCGCTGGCATCATCCAAAGCCACAATCACCTCTTTAACATCGTAATTTTCAATCAGTTTCGAAACATCAAACATATTTCCCAAAATCATTGAATTGTCAATCTGAATGTCTGAATTATCCAGTTTTACAAAGCCAACCACCGTGTTGTGAAGTGAGTTTTTTTCAATTTCGATGGCAATATTTCGCGCATTTTCTCCGGCACCTACAATCAGCGTATTAATAGTCCATTTTTTTGATTTGAAAAAACTATTGATATAACTTGTCTGGATAATTCTAAAAAGAAAAGTAATAAAAAACAGTAATACAAACAGTACTAAAAGTGAATAATTGTAATGCTCGTAGCTCACTACCACGTCATCAAGTAGCAATGCAAAGAATATTACAACCGAAATGATTGCCGTAGCTACAAAAGTGGTAAAAAATTCAACGAGCCGAGATTCTTTGATTGGGCTGATATAAAAACCAGAAAGATAATGCACAAATACGCATAAAACCGGAAACATAGCTAGATTGCTGTAATAGTTATAGTTTGGAACGAAGATAGTAATATTGGAAAAAAGCACGCCGTCATTCACCACGCGCCTAAAAATCATAAATAGCACCCAAACAATGACAGCTGCCAGAATATCGAAAAATATGTACCTTGAAATAAGAATTCTTTTATTCATAAGTATTTTATTGTCGAATAATCTGAATTTCGTTTTTTACACCTAATTTTATAATCGAACTGGCTTGAGCCGGAGTATTTTCTTCCTGACGAAAATTGACCACATAATCAACAGCAGCAATTATTTCATTGGAAATTTCAGAAAAAAGCGCAGGTGATTTCTCTCCACTAATGTTTGCAGATGTCGATACAATCGGCTTTCTGAACATTTCACAAAGTTTTTTGGAAAATGCTTCTTCAGTCACTCTAATTCCGATTGTTTTATCTTCCGAAATTAAATTTTCAGCTAAATTTCTTGCTCCGGGATAGATAATAGTGAGCGGTTTACTGGTCAAATCAATTAAATCCCACGCCATTTCGGGAACTTCGGTTACGTAAGCTTGCAATTTTGCAGAAGAGTCTATCAGTACCAACATTGATTTGGTTTCTTCGCGCTTTTTGATTTCATAAATGCGCTTCACTGCATCAGCATTCGTTGCATCGCAGCCTAAACCCCAAATCGTATCCGTAGGATATAAAATCACACCACCCTTTCTGAGTACTTCAAGGGCTTTTTTCACTTCATCTATCATATTGCAATAATTACAAGTTGAGAACGAAAAATACTCTATTTTATTTCAAAAATAAGAACATTTATTAAAGTTTCCTAATAATTTTCTTACAAAAAAATATAATTTTCAATTTGCTAAATTCGAGAATAGTAATTAGATTTGTAGCCACCAAACAGAAAACTATGATTCAGTTACCAAAAGATAAAAGCAGACTTTTCCCTGAGGAATGTCTAATCAGGGAAATTACAGGTCAACCTCGCCTCTCAATCGGCATTCCTAAGGAAAATCCAACGTCTGAAACCCGCCTTGTGCTTACGCCGGAAGGTGTCAGCATCATCACGGAAGAAGGTCACAGCGTGTACGTTCAGCGCGGCGCAGGTGCACCGATGGCTTACACGGATTTACAGTATAGTGAGGCTGGAGCTTATCTGGTTGATGATGCATCTGAGGTTTTTGGAGCTGATATAGTGATGAAAATTGCACCGCCGACGTTGGATGAATTGCAGTTGATGAATAATCGCTCCACCATTTTCTCGATGCTTCAGTTGAGTAATCTTTCCCGAGAAGCCATTGAACTGATTATGCAAAAAAAGATGCATGCATTTGCGTATGAGCTGATTAAAGACGAACAGAAAGCATTTCCGGTGGTTAATTCCATTGCAGAAATAGAAGGAAATACATCCATTGCCGTTATTTCTGACTTGATGAGCAACGAAAGAGGCGGAAAAGGGATTTTGCTTGGTGCTGTGGCTGGAATTACGCCGCCCGAAATTGTCATTTTAGGAGCAAGTATTACCGGTTCTGTTGCAGCTAGAGCAGCTATTGGATTGGGTGCAATGGTGAAAGTTTTTGACCACGACATCAATAAACTTCGAAAAATTCAACACTATCTCGGTCGTCAGGTTTTCACCTCCGTTATTCATCCAAACGTGATTTTCAAGGCTTTAGCTTCTGCTGATGCCGTAATCGGCAATCTTCGGTTTATCAATGGTTCCGACCGTTTTATGGTTTCGGAAGAATTGGTAAAAACAATGAAAAAAGGCGCTGTTATTGTGGATTTGAGCGTGGATCAGGGAGGCTGTTTTGAGACCTCGGAATGCAGAACGATTGCTAATCCTGTATATGAGAAATTCGGTATTATACACTATTGCGTGCCTAATATTTCGGCTCGTGTAGGGCGAACTTCATCCATCGCGCTGAGCAATATTCTTACTCCAATTGTATTGAAAATCGGTGAATCAGGCAGCGTGAAACAATCTGTTGCCGATAGTATGGGCTTCAGACACGGAGCGTATGTATTTAACGGCATGATGGTCAACCGATTAATAGGCGATTATTACAATCTAGCTTCCAACGATATCGGACTTTTGCTTGCCGGATACTAAAGAATTGCACAGAGATTTTCAGTCAAAACGAATTAATTTAACTATAAACCTTTTCAGAATTTTATGTCAAAACACTATTTGAAAGCACAAGCTGATGATGACACCTTAGTCCAAAAGGAGTTTGACGAACTGTTGGAAAGTTATCTTAATTCCAATCACCGCAAAAAGACTGAGATAATTACCAAGGCTTTCAATTTCGCGAATGCGGCGCACAAAGGATTAAAACGCAGATCCGGCGAACCTTACATCCTTCATCCGATTTCAGTTGCCAAAATTGTTTTGAATGAAATTGGCTTGGGATCTACGTCTATTTGCTCTTCGTTGCTGCATGATGTGGTTGAAGATACGGACTACACCACCGAAGATATTGAAAATCATTTCGGACCGAAAATTGCGCAGATAGTTGATGGTTTGACCAAAATTTCCGGAGGAGTTTTCGGAGAAAAAGCGTCGGCTCAGGCAGAAAATTTCCGAAAGCTACTACTTACCATGTCGGAAGACATTCGGGTAATTTTAATAAAAATCGCTGACAGGCTTCACAATATGCGTACACTCGGTTCCATGCCGCCTGCCAAACAATACAAAATCGCCGGAGAAACAGAATATATTTATGCGCCTCTCGCCCACCGATTAGGACTTTTCCGCATCAAAACCGAACTAGAAAATCTGAGTTTCAAATATGATCATCCGGAAACTTATCACGAAATAGAACAAAGGCTTGAAGTTGAAAAAGAAGCTCTGAATAAGTTCTACCTTGAATTTTCAAAACCTATTTTAGAGAAATTGGAAAGTCAGGGCTATCAATTCGAACTGAAAAAAAGGATAAAATCCGTGTATTCGATTTGGAATAAAATGTCCACCAGAAATATTCCTTTCGAAGAAGTTTACGATATTTTGGCCTTGCGGATTATTTTCGAGCCGAAAGAAGGCGTAGATGAAAAAGTACAATGCTGGATGATTTATTCGGCTATCACAGCCATTTACAAACCTCACCCTGAGCGCATTCGCGACTGGGTAAGCACGCCAAAAGCTAACGGTTACGAAGCACTACACGTTACGGTAATGACGCCGGGCGGTCGCTGGGTGGAAATTCAGATCAGAAGCCGACGCATGCACGATATTGCAGAACGCGGATTGGCGGCGCACTGGAAATATAAATCCGGAATTGATGAAGAATCGGAACTGGACAAATGGCTTACAACGATTAAGGAATTACTTGAAAATCCGGAGCCAAACGCAATCGACTTTATCGATACATTTAAGCTGAATTTATTTGCTTCGGAGATATTCGTATTTACACCAAAAGGCGATATTAAAACCATCGGGAGCGGTGCTACTGCACTCGATTTTGCGTTTATGCTTCACTCAGATATTGGTTATCAGAGTATTGCAGCTAAAATCAATCACAAATTGGTTCCGCTTAGCACAAAACTCAGCAGTGGTGATCAGGTAGAAATTCTGACTTCGAAAAAGCAAACTCCACAAACAGATTGGCTTGATTTTGTAACTACCGGTCGTGCCAAAGCGAAACTGCAAGACTATTTCAAAAAAGAGGAAAAAATGCTTATGGCGAAAGGGCAAGAAACCCTTGAAGAGGCATTCCAGGCTGCGAATATTGAGATGAACAATGATAATCTCACAAAACTGCTTGATCATTTCAATTTAGCCAACAAAAGCGAACTTTATCTCCTTGTAGGTCAGGCTTCTATCAACATTTCAGACATTCCGGGCGTATTCAAAGTCAAATCACAAAATGTATTTGCCAAAATTCTTAGAAATCCATTTGCTTCGTCAAATAACGATAAAAAAGAGAACAAACAAGAAACTCCGGCAACTACAGATGAGAAGAAATTTGACTTTAAGAAAACATATAAACTGAACGAACTTGACCTCGGAAAGTCTTATGTGTTAGCTACATGTTGCCGCCCAATTCCGGGTGATGATGTATTAGGTTATGTGATTGACAAAAATGTAATTCAGGTTCATAAAAGGCAGTGTAGCACAGCCGCAACGCTGAAAAGTAATTTTGGAAACAGGCTTGTAAATGTGGAATGGGGCGCGCAAAAAGGCCTTACATTTACAGAAACTCTGGAAATCAGAGGTATCGACAAAGTGGGAATGATGATTGAAATTCTTAGGGTTATTTCCGAAGAATACAATGTAAATATCAGCAAAGTCACGATTGAAAGTAACAAAGGATTGTTTGTAGGACATTTTGAAGTGATTGTACACGATACGGAAGACATCAATAACCTTGTGAATAATCTGATGAAAATCACCGAAGTAAGTTCCGTTCACCGCATACAGCAGCAGAAATAATTTGACAACTATCGATAAATAAAAATGACGCAAACCGAAAGATTTGCGTCATTTTTTATATTCTAATATTCAGTTATTTAGCTTCTTCTACCTCATCATGTTTTGTCACTTTACCATAAATAAAGAGCGCAATGGCTGAAATAAATCCAATTCCTACAAAAACATACCAAATATAATGCGCATTAGCAGTTGCAGCAGAATAAGCAACTTGATCTACAACACCTTGAGCATCAGCAAATTTTCGTGGATCCGGAAGATATTTGTCCAGTAAAAATCCACCCATCAAAAACGCCAGTAAGTAAGAGAAAAACGAGTGTAAGTGACTGAAACCAAGGTACAAACCTTCTTCTCCTTTGGGCGATTGAAGTGAGAAATATTCCAGAAAACGAGGCGAAATAAAACACTCTGCCACGGCTTGCATAGCAATACCTACAATCATCATAAACGCCACCGGATGCATTCCCAAGATACTTGGTGAATCAATCTGATTTCCAAGCGACATCACAAAGGCTGAAAGCGGAATAATCAGCATTCCAATCATCATCGACGAAAGCGCTTTTTTCTTTTTCATCAGTGAAGTGATAAAATTCACAAGTACAAACACCACAAATGGATTTACGTTGGCGTACCAGCCCGGAGAAGCATCTTCACCAATCAATCGAATAACGTATTTCGGCATTGTAGCGTACATTTGGCTTTGAATCAACCAGAAACCACTGATAATCAAAATTAAAATCAACAACTTCCAATTCGTTAAAACGCGTATCATTCCCTGCCCGATTTCACGGAAACTTTTTCCCTGACCTTCGGTTTTTACCGATTTATAAAAGAAAATTACTGCAATCAGTGCCAGCAAAGTCATTGTAGCAGAAAAATAGTTGAGATATACCAAACCCTGGTCGCCCATGCTTCTGCGAAGTGGATCCACCACGGTTTTTCCGGTAAAAGCACCGATATTTACCATCATATAAAAAATGGCGTAACCGCGTGCACGGTTTTCAGAAGTTGTTTCTCGTGCTACAGTTCCTGAAATTACGGATTTAATAAACGAGCCACCAAGTACAATCAAGGCCATCACAGGCACGATTGACCAACGTAAATAGCTCTCTTTCAGACCGTAAAATGTGGTTGTCATTTCATAATCAACCAATCCGGCACTTTCGAGCATAGTTGGCAGAATTCCCAATCCGGCGTAGCCTAAAGTTAAAAGCGAAAAAGCTAAAATAATTGCCGAACGGAAACCAATTCGGTCTGCATAAGCTCCGGCAAAAAGCGGCAACAAATAGAGCGAAGCTGAGAAAATACCGGAAATTACTCCGGCTTCAATATCGGAAAATCCCCAAACATTGGAAAGATACAGCGTGATTACGATAAATACGGCATAATAGGCCAGGCGTTCTAGTAATTCTACGCCGTTGGCAACCCAGAATGCGTTTGAAAATTTTTGTTTTAGTGATTTTGGTTGAGGATTTGCGTCTGTCATTTGATAATTTTTATTAATTTTTTAAAAACAGATGCAAAGATAAAGAAAATGAGCAGTTTGAGAAAAGTGAAATTTTTATTTATGGATTTTTAAGGGCTTTTTCGAAATTTACGTACTATAGATGAATCGTCACCTGCATTTTTTTATTTTTCAAAGTCCAATTTGGTGCGTTTTCGAATATGCGTAAAAGTTCATCTTTCATTTCCGGGCAAGGAAATCTTTTCGTCTGCATTTCCACAATTTCACCTTTGGAATTAAGTGTCAAGATGAGATTGAGTTTTTTAGGTTTTTCTGCACAAACATCATTTTTCAAATGCTGTTTTACAAAATCAGCAAACTGCTTTTTATTCTCGAAAACTACATCCACAGAAGAATTTTTCGGACTAATTTTCACAATTTCAAAGCTTTCTGTTTTTGAGAATAGCTTATTCTTTTTCGTTCCAAAACCAACTACAACTACTTCCTCCAACAAAGCAAGGTCTGGCGAAAGTTTTATATCACCCAAATTGGATGAATTTATAGCAACCTCCGCACCTTCATACCCAATAAAATTAACATTCAGCTTATCAGAAACTTCGTTTGGCACTTTCATTGAAAATTCGCCATCTAGATTAGTCGTTGTGGAAATATCTGAGTTTTTCACCTTCACAATGGCACCAATCAGTGGTTCGCCGTATTCATCAATTACACGACCTTTTATCTTACTTGGTCTGATTTCTTTTATATTTTCAGCCGTCACAGAACCCGCTACAGATACTTTCGACTGAGCCAAAGAGCCAATTACAGTAACAGTTTCAATTTCTTTGTCATCCGGCTGCATCTGATAGGTTTTATTTTCAGCTAAAAGCGGAATTTCCATTTTTTCATATCCCACGTAACTTGCCATTAACTTGGTGCTGTCTGAATAATCTGAGATTTTTAAAGAGAAATTCCCATCTAAATCCGTTTTCACACCTATTCCGGGTAAATTTTTTATTACTACCGACGCACCAATCAGCGGTTTGCCAAACTCATCCACAATTTTTCCTTTTACCAGTTTTGAAGCAGCTAAAGTTGGCCTATCAGCAATTCCGCGAATTTTTGTATTGCCTCTGGATACACCAGACAGCTTGCCCGAAAGTTGTTTTTGAAAAGCTTCATCTACCGATTGCGTTTTTTCTTTATTTTCAGCAATTACCAATTCGGGTACTTGCATTTCATTTGCTTTTACAGTTCTCGCTATTTCGCTTTTCTTTTGACTTTCAAAGCTAACTACAACAAGCTCATCCTCTGCCATTTGAGCTTTATTTTTTGCTTTTTGTCTAGCCGCTGCTTTTGATTGTTTTGCTTTTACTTGTTTGGCTGGTTTGGATTGAGCAATTAAATCCGGATTTTGTGATATTTTCGGAATTTCAGTTGTAATTTCTTGATTTTCCAGAACTAAGCTATCCACAGCAATAGATTTATTTTCAATCTGTTGCGACGTTTTAATCACTTCATCTTGATTGCTCCAGCGGTAAATTTGAGTTCCCAGAAAAACGACTAACATAGCCGCTGCCGACCATATCCAATTACGACGAGATGAACGCTTAGGTTTTTGTCGCACCAAGCGTTTTTCCATCTTATCTATATCTGCCCAGTGGTCGCCTTTCACCACATCAAAGCCATCCAAAGCATCTTGCAAGAATGGATCCTGCAATGCTTTTCGCTCCAGTTCGTTGGCTTCTTTGCCACGGCGTTTGCCTTGTATGTAGTCTTTTAGTTTCAAGTTTTAATATAGGAACACAAATTTCACAAATAACACGAATGCACGCAATATTAGTATAAAAACACTTTTTTAGTAAGAAAAAAGAACAATTAAAAATTGTAATAAGCTTTCACTTAAATTAGAATTTGAAATATATTTTTGTTAGTTTGTGTCATTTGTGTTCAGTTCTTAAATAGAATTTCCCATCACCCTTAAAATACAATTTTTCAAATTACGTTTTCCGTTTTGGATATAGCTTTTCACTTTTTCTAACGCAAATCCGGTTAAATCCACAATATCTAAATACGATTTATTTTCAAAATAAAATAGTTCAATGCTCTTCCGTTGCTCTTTTCCCAATTCATTCAAACAAAAATTCAGCGCATTTTCTTCCTCCTCCGACTTTTCTCTGTCTAATAGATTAAAATCTGCTTCATTTTCCATAAAATTTTGCTCAAAATCTACAAAAATCAGCTTATCCTCTTTATTTTTCTGCCTGAAACAATGATTTTTGGCCACGCTGTAAAGCCAGGTTCGAAAATTTCGTATTTCGTATTTCAACACCTTCACCGTCAAATCTTCATAAATATCCATCACGGCATCTTGAGCATCATTTTGATTTTCCAGATACTTCAAACACAAACCATACACCAACGGAATGTACCGGTTGTACAATTCGGCAAAATATTCAGACTGCTGCTCTTTTTTATAAAGTTCAAGCAATTCTTCGTCATTTAGTTTTTCTATTTTGCCTTTGATTTTCAAGTGTTTGAGACAATTCGATTTATTAATTTGACAAAATTAGCGATTTTTTTTTGAGTTTGTTTATGGAATTTCTGTAAGAAATGTATCTAATGGAAATAAAGCTTAAATCATCGATACAAAACTTAATTCTAATTGAAATTATATTATGTTAAATCATCTACATCTTGAGATATAAAAACCAATTAAAACTTATCTATTATGCAAAAACAATTATTATTGGCAATCATTCTATTACTATGCTCTACGTTATATGCGCAAAACATAGAAGACGAAATCAGAAATTACAATGAACCAAGTTCGACTTTAATCAAGAATGGCAGAAATTTTATAATGGACAACTTGTCGCAAGACAACTGGGAAAAAGCAAATGAAGCATATCTGTTTCTAAATAACAGATTTGGAAGTTCGAATTTCAATGTTTTTTCATTTTGGGAACAAGTTTATTTAGCTACAATTCTCCAAAATTATAATTATGCCTTAGAAGCAATTGCAAATTTCAAAGACCTTAATCAAGTGGTTGTTATCTCTGGTATAAGTTTTAACAATCCAAGTAATAGTTTTTACAATCAGTTTGAATACGATTTAGCACTAATAATGGTTGAAAATTTTTCAATCTACTTTACACAAATTGATAATTCAGAGTTAAGTTTTGAACAAAAAACCGCATTAAAACTAGTTATAAAAAAACAACTTTTAGCTTATTCAATTAGTCCATTAGAGTATGCAATAAATCAGGAAACTCTCAATACAGAAAGCACTCAGTTTCTAAAAGATAATCCTACTTCTATATACTCCAACTATTTAATTAACTATGTAAGATATGAATATGAATATGAATATGACCGCGGATTGGGAATTGATTTCGGTTTGGGAACAAGTTTTTTGACAAGCACACTTAGGGAAAATTTCCAACCTAATGTAAATTTCACATTTGGAATTGAAGGATCATTGAAAAAACACACGCTCTATTTACGGGCTTCACTGATTAGTTCCAAAAATCCTATTGAAATAGCCGAAACACCATTTGAATTACCTATTCCAGAGAAGACGCCTATACTTTTCGCTGTAGGCGAATTGAGTTACGGATACAATATATTTACCAATAAAAAAATCAGCATTACTCCATTTACGGGGATTGGTGTTTTTGAACAATCATTTGCAAGCAATTTCACAAGCAAAAATCCGCAATACGAAGAATATCACAAAGACCATTTTGCCTATACAGCAGGACTTAACTTTGATATAAATGTATTCAAAAATATGACTTACAATGAAATGAAATTACCTCTGAGGATCAGAATTAGCTATGTAAAGCCAGTAGTAAATAATTACAGTTATCTGAACGGCAGTATGTTGAATTTAAGCTTAGGCTTCGCCCTAAAAGGATGGGAACAAAAACGCATTTATTAAAATATTACTATATAATTATGAAGTCAATCAGCAAAAAAATCAGTTTAATCCTAATGATTTTAGGAATTAGTTTTTCCTTATTCGGGCAGGAAATTCAAGTAAATGGCACGGTATATTCGGCTGAAGAAAAACAAGTTCTTACTGGCGTGTCAGTAGTTATAAAAAATAAGCCGGGCATAGGCGTGACGACCGATATTGACGGCAAATATTCCATCAAAGTAGAAAAAGGTGCTGAGCTGCTTTTTTCTTTAATTGGGTACGAGAAAAAAACGGTGGTAGCTGATACAACAAAATTGGATGTATTCTTAGAAGAAGACAAAAATGTACTGGAAGAAGTTGTCACAATAGGTTTTGGGTCACCAATAAAACATCGACTTGCAGGTTCAGTTTCAGGTATTCGAGGAAGAAAATCACATTATACACCCTTTCCACGACTGATATATCAGCCAAATCTTAGCAAGGAAGAATACGGTACTTTCAAAGAAAATAAATTTATGTCGGCAGAAAATGAGCCGCTTTCCACTTTTTCACTTGATGTAGATGCAGCCTCTTACGGAAACGTCCGTCGAATGATAAATAACGGACAAATACCTGAAAAAGATGCAGTTAGGATAGAAGAAATGATAAATTATTTCAGTTATGATTATCCTCAGCCATCGGGCGAACATCCGGTAAATATTCTCACAGAAATCACAAAATGTCCGTGGAATGAGCAAAATCTTTTGGTGCGCATCGGCGTGAAAGCCAAAGAAATTCCGACCGACAAACTTCCAGCTAGTAATTTTGTGTTTTTAATAGACGTTTCGGGTTCGATGAATGAACCGAATAAGCTTCCACTTCTCAAGTCGTCGCTGAAATTGCTATTGAATAATTTACGTGAAAAAGACCGCGTAGCCGTGGTAGTTTATGCGGGTTCGGCAGGCGAAGTGCTGCCTTCTACGTCCGCTTCGGATAAGCAGAAAATTCTGGACGCAATCGAAAATTTACGTGCCGGTGGTTCCACTGCAGGCGGTGCAGGCATTCAATTAGCCTATAAAATTGCAGAGAAAAATTTTATAAAAGATGGAAATAACCGCGTAATTCTTTGTACCGACGGTGATTTTAATGTAGGTGTTTCGGATGCCGTTGGCTTGGAAAATTTGATTGAAGAGAAACGAAAATCCGGTGTATTTTTGACCGTACTTGGCTACGGAATGGGAAATTATAAGGACAAAAAACTGCAGATTTTGGCAGAAAAAGGCAATGGAAATCACGCTTACATCGACAATTTGCAGGAAGCAA
Organism: uncultured Paludibacter sp.; assembly: GCA_964498765.1. Taxonomy (GTDB): domain Bacteria; phylum Bacteroidota; class Bacteroidia; order Bacteroidales; family Paludibacteraceae; genus UPXZ01. The sequence continues at coordinate 17,756 of CAZCIU010000020.1, forward strand.
ATAAAGTGCTTGTAAATGAATTTGGCAGCACGATGCACACGGTAGCGAAAGATGTGAAAATCCAGGTGGAATTTAATCCGAAATTTGTAAATGCGTATCGCTTAATTGGTTACGAAAGCCGACTGTTCAACAAAGAAGACTTCAACGATGACACGAAAGATGCCGGTGAATTGGGTGCAGATCACACAGTTACAGCTATTTACGAAGTTATTCCGGCAGGTGTAGAGAATAATTACGGCGGAAATGTGGATAAACTGAAATATCAAAAAACCGAACCAAAACTCAAATCCAACTATACAAATTCAAGCGAATTGCTGACTGTGAAACTACGCTATAAAAACCCGAAAGAAATGAAAAGCAGCAAAATGGAAGTACCCGTTTTGGCAAACAACACAAAAACAAATATTTCCAAAGATTTCAATTTTCAAATGGCGGTTGCAATGTTCGGGCAGTTACTTCGCAAATCAGATTTTGTGGGAAATGCCGATTACGACAAAGTAATAGAGTTTGCCAAAAAAGGCTTGGATGAAGACCCACACGGCTACCGCAGAGAATTTATAAGGTTGGTGGAAAGTGTAAAGCAACTAGATAAATAAACTTTCATTAAATAACTAAAAAAAGTACAGACCTAATCGGTTTCCAATTCCGATTAGGTCTTCTTTATTTTACACAAACAATCTTTCAAAAATCACTCATTTTTTCGTACCTTTGCAGTCCATTTTTAGTAAAAGTTAAATAGCGAAATAGTTAAATGGTTAAGTAGTTAAATAGAATATTCAATAACTAATCAACCATTCAACTAATTAACTATTCAACAAATCAACAACAAAACAATGACGAATTTCAAACGTACTACCGTAACTTCCGCACTTCCGTACGCCAACGGCCCCGTTCACATCGGGCATTTGGCCGGAGTATATGTGCCGGCTGATATTTATGTTCGCTACCTCCGCTTGAAGGGCGAAGAAGTCCTTTTCGTGGGCGGCTCCGATGAGCACGGCGTGCCAATCACCATCAAAGCCCGCAACGAAGGCGTTACACCTCAGGACATCGTGGACAGATATCACGGTATTATCAAAAAAGCTTTCGATGATTTCGGGATAAAATTCGATGTTTATTCCCGCACCACTTCCAAAACACATTACGAAGTAGCATCCGATTTTTTCAAGAAACTCTACGAAAACGGAAAATTCATCGAACAGACTTCCGATCAATATTACGATACCGAAGCCAAGCAGTTTCTTGCTGACCGCTACATCATGGGAAAATGTCCACACTGCGGCAATGAAAACGCTTACGGCGACCAATGCGAAAAATGCGGTACGTCATTAAGCCCTACGGATTTGATTGAACCAAAATCGACCATCAGTGGCAGCATTCCCGAAATGCGTGAAACCAAACATTGGTATCTTCCGCTCGACCAGCACGAAGCGTGGTTGCGCCAGTGGATACTTGAAGACCACAAAGAGTGGAAATCAAACGTGTACGGACAGTGCAAAAGCTGGCTGGATATGGGGCTTCAACCGCGTGCCGTGAGCCGTGATTTGGATTGGGGAATTCCCGTGCCGGTGGAAGGTGCCGAAGGAAAAGTGCTCTACGTGTGGTTTGATGCGCCGATTGGCTACATCTCCAACACCAAGGAACTTTGCGAAAATGAACTCGAAAAATTCGGCAACTGGGAAACGTGGTGGAAAGACCCGGAAACTCGTCTGCTTCATTTTATCGGAAAAGACAACATCGTGTTCCACTGCATCGTATTTCCGGCTATGCTGAAAGCCGAAGGAAGCTATATTTTACCGGAAAATGTGCCTGCCAACGAGTTTTTGAACCTGGAAGGCGACAAAATTTCCACGTCACGAAATTGGGCGGTTTGGTTGCACGAATATCTGGAAGATTTTCCCGGAAAACAGGACGTACTCCGTTATGTGCTGACTGCCAACGCACCCGAAACCAAGGACAACGACTTTACGTGGAAAGATTTCCAAGCCCGCAACAACAACGAATTGGTGGCGATTTATGGAAATTTTGTGAACCGTGCTTTGGTGCTTACGCAAAAATATTTCGACGGAAAAGTGCCTGCTTTGGGCGAGCTGACCGATTATGACAAACAAACGTTGGCGGATTTTGCCGATGTAAAATCGCAGTTAGAAGCTATGTTGGACACATTCCACTTCCGCGAAGCACAAAAAGAAGCGATGAACCTGGCCCGCATCGGAAATAAATACCTGGCCGAAACCGAACCTTGGAAATTGGCCAAAACCGATATGAGCCGTGTGGCAACTATTCTGAATATCAGCTTGCAAATTGCGGCTAATCTTTCTATTGCATTTGAGCCGTTCCTGCCTTTTTCTTCTGAAAAACTGCGCAACATGTTGAATTTGGCCAGTTTCGATTGGTCGGAATTGGGCAAAATGGATTTATTAGCAAAAAATCATCAACTGAATACGCCCGAACTGCTGTTTGAGAAAATTGAAGATGAGCAGATTGAAGCTCAAATCAAAAAACTCCACGACACAAAAGCCGCTAACGATGCTGCAACAGTTCCAAGTGTACCTGCTGTTAAGGAAAATGTGGCTTTTGAAGATTTTGGAAAATTAGACATCCGCGTAGCAACTGTACTGGAGTGCACCAAAGTTCCGAAAGCAGATAAGCTGCTTCAATTCAAACTGGACGACGGAATGGGCGGACGCACCATTTTATCGGGCATCGCGGCGTACTACCCAAATCCGGAGGAATTGGTTGGGTCGCAAGTGCTTTTCATTGCCAACTTTGCTCCACGCAAGCTGCGCGGCATCGACAGCGAAGGCATGATCCTTTCTGCCGAAAATCCGGACGGAACACTGACGCTCGTAAGACCAAGCGAAAAGTTGACGAATGGGTCGGTAATCGTGTAGTTTTTAGAAAAAACAGCAACTACAATTAATAACTCTGTGAAGCAATCAATCTTTATTCATAAGTCAGAAATTCTCAGAAGCATTTTTTTCATTTTTATTATCTCATTTATTTCGTGCGAAAACTTTGAAAATTCGCCCTATTCGGATATTAAATTTGAGAAAATTGCATCCATGCCTGATGGCGGCAGATCTTCTGCCGTTTCATTTGTTTTAGATGGGAAAGCGTATGTTGCTTTAGGGAGAAACAGTGAGTTGTTGAACAGTTGCTATCAGTACAATCCACAGAATGACAAGTGGAAAGAAGTTGCGCCATTTCCAGGAAAAGCTCGTGTCAATTCGTTTGCTGAAACAATCGGAAACGAAGCTTATGTTGGTTTGGGCTATAATTCTGAAATCAAAGTATACAATGAAGGCGGCACATTAAGGGATTTATGGAAGTATAACCCGAAGACCAATTCTTGGAAACAATTGGCTGATTTCCCGGTAGAATCTACCAACAAATGCATTAGTTTCACTTATGACAATAAAATTTTTATTGGCTTCGGATTTTCAGTTTTCGGATTTGAGAAAGATTTGTGGATGTATGATCCGCAAACCGACATTTGGATTGAACTTTCTCAGGAAACTGTATCGCCTCGAGCAGGCGCAGTTTCATGCAGTAATTCTGAATACATGTACTTTGGAACCGGCTATGACACGCATTCATTGAATGATTGGTGGCAATACAATCCTCAAAACAACAGCTGGAAAAAATTGAAAAATATTCCCGGAACCGGCAGAATTACTGCTGTTGCTTTTTCATTGAATGAGAGAATTTTTGTAGCAACTGGAATGCGTTTCAAAGGCGACCTAACCGGCGGTCATGCAAAAGATGATTTATTGGAATATGACGCAAAGAAAAATGCGTGGTATCACAGAGGAACAATTCCCGGTGGAGGACGAGAAAATGCGATTTCATTTGTAATTGATGGCAAAGCGTATGTCGGTTTGGGTGAAAATGCAAACGGAGTTTTAGATGATATTTGGATCATTAAAGACATCAATTAATATTCTTAAAACGAATTGATTAGCAATCTGATATGAGAAAAACTCTACAAATATTCTTTATTATTGTTTCTGTTTTGATTTTCGGAAATTCGAGCTTTGTATTTTCTCAATCATCACTTCGTAACTTAAAATATCGAATTGAATTGTCCGGTACGAGTTCATCTGACGACAAATCTGCTTTTTGGCTACAAAATAATCAAAACGGAACCATTGCTTTTCAACCAAACAGTGCTAGTTTATCTGCCGGAATTTTCAAAAATGCAGATACAAAAAATCAATTATTTGATTTCGGATTTAAAGCCGATGCACGCTTCCAAATAAGCAATAAATCCCGAATTCTTTTCCCTGAATTATACATGAATGCACGTCTTAAAATGCTCGAATTAAAAGTTGGCAGAAGCATTGATATTTATGGAAATCAAGACTCTACGCTATCAAGTGGAGGCCTGCTATTTTCTCAAAATACGCTCCCCATTCCTTCCATCTATGCCGGAATTCCGCAATTTACGACCATTCCTTTCACATTCAATTTGATTGAAATAAAAGGCGGTATCAGGCATGGTTATTTTACGGACAATATAATGGCAGAAGGCATGCTTTTGCATCATAAGTATGGCTATGTAAGACTTGGTGGTGATTTGCCAGTCAAGCTGCAATATGGGCTGCATCACGTAGCTCAATGGGGCGGAAATGTGCCAACTTTAGGACAGCAACCGACAGGAATGAGGAATTTTCTCAATGTGTTTCTGTCAAAATCCGGCGGCTCTGACGCTCTTGAAACCGACCAGATAAACACATTAGGAAATCACATTATTTCACAAAATTTGAAACTCGAACTTAACTTTCCTGCTGTTCAAGTTGACGTCTATTGGCAAAATTTATCCGAAGACGGACCGGTTCGTTTTATAACCAACAGTATGAATGTGAGCGATGGTTTATGGGGATTTGCAGTGAAATCCGAAAAGCTTCCGGTGGTTCGAAAAATTTTGTATGAATATCTGAATACTACAGACCAGTCTGGCCCTTATCACGACAAAGACGGAATAGTTTATGGCGGAGCTGATAACTATTTCACAAACGGTGTTTATCAAGCCGGATGGACATATTTCTCCAGAACAATTGGAACGCCGTTTATTACGTCACCAATCTATACAAATTCACCTGACATTAAGAATAATCGTGTAAATTTACATCATTTTGGAGTTAGTGGCGAAGTTGAAAAAGTAAATTTCAAGATGTTGCTCTCATTTTCAAAGAACTATGGGAACTATTACGAACTTTTTGAAACAATGCGAAAAGGAAATATGTTTCTTCTTGAAATGAACCGAAAATTCCCAGTTCTATCTGACATCGATATTTCACTTCTTTTAGCTGCTGATCGTGGGAATATATATGGCAACAATGCCGGATTTATGATTAAATTTGCAAAAACCGGAAATTTCTTAAAATAAAAAATCGATAAGCTATTACTTCCCTAATAGAAACTCAATCGGAACATTTAGTCGTTTACTCCAGGAAATTTCATCGTGAATCACATTTTCAAATACTAAAGATTGGATATTTTCTGACCAACCTTTTGCTTGGAACAAATAATCAGCAAATTTCTGACTTGCCTCGTATCCAGGACTACTTTCTCCAGTTCCATAATCCATGTAAATTTGATGATTTTCAGGTGATGGTAAATGCTTACTCAAATAATTTATCGTTGAAAGTGGGAACTGAAAATCAATAAAACTCAGCCATGAAGTGGACAAACAAGCTGCCTTGCCAAATACCTCAGGATATTCACAAATTGCATAAAGAGAAATTAATCCACCCATGCTTGACCCCAAAATTATCGTATTTTCTTTGTCCGGCAAGGTAGAAAATTTTTTATCAACGAAAGGTTTCAGTTCTTCTACTACAAACTTCAAATAATCATCTCCTAAAGCACTTTTTCCATTGCAATATTTTTCAGAAAAAACAACTGCTTGCGAATCGGGAAGTTGCTCCCAAATTTTCGTTGGCATATATTCAGCAATGCGGTCCTTTTCGGTATTCCAAATTCCCACAACAATACAATCTTTAATCTTTTCTTCTTTCAAAAGCTTAGAAAAAACCTCATCTACCTGCCATTCTTTGCGGTTCCAGGTTTTAGTGCTGTCAAAAAGCATTTGACCATCATGCATATACACAACAGCGTATTTTTTCTTTTTTGAATAATCATCAGGCAACCAGACATCTACATTTCGAGACTGAACAAACTTGGATTTAAAATTCTCTATCCTATGAATTTTTCCGGAACTCAAATTTGCTTTGTCTTTTGCCAAAATATCGGTTGGGAAAACCATCAAAATCAATATGATTTGTAAAAGTATTCGTGTTTTCATTGCTCATTTTTTTACAAATATAAAAAATTACATCCATTTTCAATATCTTTGCTTTATGAATAGAGAGCAAATTTCCAACACTCGTTTGCAAAATCAGCAAGTCGTAAAGTCAAATTTCGATAAATCGGAAGAAATAGTGGAATGGATGGGTGCCATTCAGGCGCAAGATTTACCGATGTCTTTGTTGGCAATTACTGTCCGCACAAAAAATGCAACGGTTAAAAACGTTGAAAATGCCTTAAACGAAGGAAAACTTATCCGCACACATTTGATGCGTCCAACGTGGCACATCGTTTCACATCGGGATATTTATTGGATGCTGGATTTGACAACTGTTCAAATCAAACGCACTGTTGGCGGGCGTCACAATGAACTTGAACTAAGTACGGAGATCTTAAATAAAGCTAATCGATTGTTAGAAAAATATCTGACGGAAACCGAACTTTCCCGCGATGCAATCAAAGCAATTTTTCTCGAAAACAACATCCGAACAGACGAAAATCGGCTTTTGCACCTACTATTCAACGCCGAAATGGAGCAGATAATCTGCAGTGGAAAAGTGGCTGGTCGATTACAAACTTATGCGTTACTTGCAGAAAAAGTGCCTGTTAAAATCACCTTGCTTAGAGACGAAGCTTTACTTAAATTAGGTAGGACATTTTTTAAAAGTCACGGTCCTGCTACAACGGCTGATTTTGTGTGGTGGTCGGGCTTACCGATGAAAGACATTCGTTGGATAATGGTAGAACTGAAAGGTGAAATGCAGCAAATTCAATTTGCAGAAAATGAATTTTACTTTTATGAAGTCAGCAATAAAAAAACCACTAAAAAATCAGAGATTTTACTCCTACCCTCTTACGACGAATTTCTAATCAGCTACCAAAGCAAAGAAATTTCTATCAATCTGGCACATCGCACGAAAGCAGCTACGATGAACGGAATTTTCAAACCTATCATTGTACAAAACGGCGAAATCATTGGTACTTGGAAAAGTACGAAAACAAAAAATGGGATTTCGATTGAACCCCAATTTTTTGATAATTTTCCTGTTTCTCTTGAGAAAGAAAGTGCAAAATTACTTGATCTCTTCGCTTAATTCCTCAACTGCTTTGACTTCCTTTTTAAGTTCCGGATAGGTAATTCTGGAATGATAAATGTTTTTGATTTTTTCAACCAATACTTTTTTCACAGTCTCAACGTCTTTGAAACTGATTGGCGCATCCTTAAATTGACCATCAGCAATCTGCGTGTCAATCATATTTTCCACCATATCCGCAATGCTTTTTTCTGTATATTCTCCCAGCGTTCGAGAACGAGCTTCAACTGCATCAGCCATCATCAGAATGGCAGTTTCTTTGCTATAAGGAAGTGGGCCAGGATAGGTGAACTTCTCTACATTCGGCTGTATGCCCGGATTTTCATTAACAAAAGAATTGTAGAAAAACTTGGTTTTAGTTCGTCCGTGATGCGTGGTGATAAATCCGATTATCTGATCAGGCAAGCCGATTTTCTTTGCAAGCACAACTCCGTCCGGAACGTGCTTAATAATGGCTTGTGCGGCTTCTTCGTGCGTCATTTTTAGCAAAGGATTATCACCTGTTACTTGATTTTCAATAAAATATTGCGGATTGATCATTTTCCCAATATCGTGATAAAGTGCACCCGTTCGCACAAGCAAGCTATTAGCACCAATTTTCTTTGTTGCTTCGGTGGCAAGATTAGAAACTTGCAGCGAATGCTGAAAAGTTCCGGGAGCCGCCTCAGCGAATTTTATCATAAAATCACTATTCACATTCGTCAGTTCTACGAGCGTGATAGCCGAAATCAGATTAAAAATCTTCTCAAAAATATAAATCAAAACATAAGCAAACAACAACAAGGCACTACTGATTGCGAAATAAGCAATCGGCTGATAATTAACTCGTTTTAATGCTCCTTCCGAAATTAATTCGGTGGCAAAATACATAATTGAGTAAGTTGCAAAAATCAAAATTGCCGTTTGAGTAAGTTGCGCACGTGCCGTCAAATCCTTCAAACCCGAAACCGCCGTCATTCCTGCCATGATTTGTAAAACAACAAAAACAAACGGATTATCCACCATAAATGAAATAATCAAAATGGTAATAATATGCACAAAAAGAGCCGTTCGAGAATCAAAAAAGACGCGTACTATAATGGGCAATAATGCAAATGGAACAACCAAAATTCCTACACTCGTAAATCGCAGCACAATCGCAGCCAAGATCACCATAAACAGTATTTGAATAGCAATAAAAACCAGGTGATTGGTATTTCCAAAAATGGAAGGGCGGAATAAAAATAAATATAAAGCCAATAAAAGCAATAAAATAATCACGATAATCACCTCACCAACAATCACAAAACCCGATTCTTTGAAAACAGAATTCTTCTTATCCGTTTCAATTTTCATCGAATTCAAAATGGCAAAGGCACTCGGAGTTACTATCTCTCCCCGATCGATAATTTTCTCGCCAGTCTGCACAATTCCGGAAGTTAAAGACAGATTTTTCACCATATCTTCCTTCACATTTTCAGAAGTTATGCTGTCGTAACGAAGATTTTCGTGCAGGTAAAGATTTAGATTATAGGAATTTAGGTCATTTATATCGATATAATCCGGCTTGTCGTAAATAATCTCTTCGTAAGCAGATTTTGGTGTGTAAATATCCTCAATGGAAAGCACATCTGTTTTCCGATTTTCATATACAATCGCAACACTTTTTCGCTTATCCGCAATCAGCTGCTCATGCATTCCGGACGAAATAATTCCGTGTAGATAAATATCGTCAAACTTGCGTTTTACATAAGCCAGATATTTTGGATCATCCACGTTTTTGAGTTTCCAGTCATTCAGCCATTTATTGAGTTGCTGTTCGGAGGCTTTGCTATCATACTGAAAATAAGGAGTGTAAGATGAGAGAAGTTCATTTCGGTCAGCAGCCAGCTGATCATCGGTTTTGTAAATCGGGAAGTCAAACGAAGCCGTAATCAATTCATAATTCCAGGGTTTTCCGATTTCATACTGGTATTTAAATCTTTTTTCCTTCGGAAATAACAAAACAATAATTGCCGCTACGACTAAAAAAAGTCCTATTCGGCTAAAGATTCGAATGTTATCTTTTGTAAACTGAATTGCCATACGTTTTACTTTCGACTTCTGTCTTGGTTTTTAGTTGAGAAATAAAAATCGAAGTGAATTTTCTTATAATTTCAAGTTCTGCATTTTGCTTTTTTGCATAGAACATTCCGCTTTTTCATCATTATTACATGCAAAGCTATAAAAAAAACAAGAAATATAAGCGAATTGTTCCTAGAATGTTTATTTTTGTAAAAAATCTTTCACACAACAATCAAAATCCAAAGCATGTTTACAATCATTACTAGTCCCTTAATTCCCGTTAGAGCCGAGGCGAGCGAAAGAAGCGAAATGGTAACGCAAGTTATTTTTGGTCAGCAAATTGAGATTTTAGAAATTGAAGATAAATGGCTGCACGTTCGGAATTTGTCAGACGATTACGTCGGATGGATTAGCAAAGCGAGCGTTTCGCCTAAATATTTTTCAGAAAAAGCTACAGACACCTCCAAATTCAAAGCTGCAAAAACGCCGATGGTTGTATGTTTTAAAACTTCAAGCGTGGAAAAAATCATTCTTCCGGGCGGTAGCATGCTTCCACCAATCAAAAATGATCAATTCGAATTGTTAGGTGAAATTTATCAAATTGCTCAATTCGAACCGGTTTATACTAAGAACAACAACGGCCAACATGCCGTAGAACTCGCACTTCAATTCACCAACGCACCTTATCTTTGGGGCGGAAAATCTTTGTTTGGAATTGATTGCTCGGGCTTGACGCAAATAGTTTACTCGATGCTGGGTGTTAATTTGCCACGCGATGCCAGTCAGCAAGTGGAATTTGGGCAAGTAGTTGATTTTCTTTCTGAAGTGGAACCTGGCAATTTAGCTTTTTTCCAAAATGAAGAAGGCACAATTATTCATGTCGGCATACTGGCTAATTCACATCAAATTATCCATGCTTCGGGTTATGTGAAAAAGGAAATTATTGATGCACAGGGAATTATTTCATCCCAAACCGGTGAATACAGTCACCAATTGCGAGTGATAAAACGGATTTTATAGTTTGGAACAGATTTTGATTATTAAATTGATTGGATACGTATGTCCAAAAAAATGTTTTATCATTCAAAAAAACACACATTTAATAATTCAAAGAAATGAAAAAAATTGTCTCATTATTTAGTTTGATTTTTCTTTTCACCACAGTCATTCAAGCGCAGTCAATCGATAAATTTTTCAAAAAATACTCCAGCGATGACACTTTTGAATATATTTCTGTAGGGAAAGGAATGATGCGATTTGCATCCATTTTTACCGATTATTCGGTGCTGACGGATGGTACGCTGGAAACGGTTACGAGCCTCAAAGTGCTAAAACTTAAAAAAGAAAGTGCTACGGAAGCTCTATCTGCCAAATTTTCGAAAGATGTTGAAAGTCTGATTGAAAAAGGTGATTTTGAAACTACGCTGGAAAAACGTGATAAAAGTTCCAGAACTTATGTGTATAAACGTGTAGATAAGCGCGCCAATGCCGATGTAATAGTTTACACAAAGGATATTACGGGCGTGAGCGTAGTTTGGCTGAAAGGAAAAACCAGCGACGAAGAAGCTGACCGATATGAGTATGAAAAGGAACAGCGACTGAAGGAGGAAATGGAAGAAATTTAAGTCAAAAAATAATCAGAAATCTAAGCCGATGCAGATTTGTATCGGCTTTTTTAATTGATAAAAGTTGACACTGCTCCGATTAATCCGATAATCATAATGATTGCTCCGGTCACACGATTGATGATTTTTAGTCCGCGAACATTGAAGCGATGGCGCAATTTACTAGCTAAAGTGGTAAGAAAAATCCACCAAACAGAAGCACCTACAACAATTGAAAGCAAACCGAAAATATGCAGGGAAATGGGAGTTTCCACATCAATAAAATCAATTCGAGCAAAAAGTGCAATTAGCACAAACAAAATCAAGGGATTTGACAAAGTTAGTCCGAAGGAAGTAAAATAATCGCTGAAAAGAGAACTTTCTTCTTCTTTTTTCTCATTTGGAAGTGGCTGTGCAATCGGATTGCTCCGATAAATCCAAAGTCCGAAAATTACAATAATTATGCTCCCAACGATCTGAATTACAAGACGATGCTGCTCGACAATATCGAGAACAAAATTCAGAAAAAACATGGTAATGATAGCGTAAACAATATCGGAAGTGGTCGCACCAATTCCTGTTACAAATCCATGATTTTTTCCTCTATTCAGCGTACGTTGTATGCACAGCATCCCGATTGGCCCAAGTGGAACAGAAATACTTAATCCAATCAGAATACCTTTTATAAAAATCTCAAACATCCTGCTTTTCGCAATAAAAAACAAAACATTCTGATTGCTCAAAATGTCTTTCAAGTATCATGTAAAAATATTTATTTTTTCTTTCCCGAAACAATCAAAAACACACCTCCGGCAAGTATCAACACACCAATTCCGGTATTTCGGTAAAAAACTTTTTTGGATTCTTTGTTTTTGAATGTAAGTTCATAACCCAGCAAATTGACGCGTTTATTTTTTCCGGCGTATTCTCGCACACTCAAAACGGCCATCGATAACCCGATACAAATCAAAATTATAGCAATTACTTTTCTCATCAGGCATCCTTATTTTTAATTTTTTCCTCAGTTTTCTCAATTTTCTTGACAGCGTCTTTAATCTCCTCTTTTTGTTCCTGCGGTGCTTTCGTTTCGTCTAATTCGGTTTTGTTTATCGCTTCTACAGGTTTATTATATTGCTGAACTTCCACTATTTTTGTAGAAACGGCATATTCATCCGGATAAATTTTTCCACCCAATTCTAAAGCCCAGGACTTGGTAAATTCTGCTCCAAAATACAATATCAAAGCCGAATAATACACCCAAACCATCAGCATAACGATGGAACCAGCCGCTCCAAAGGTAGTTCCGATGCTCGTTGTTGATAAATACAACGAAATCAAAAACTTACCGAGCATAAACAGCGCAGTAGTCACAATGGCTCCTACCATCACATCTTTGTACTTTATTTTGGCATCGGGAAGAATTTTAAACATCAGCACAAATAAAACTCCTACGACGATAAAATTCAGTATAAAATTGATAATCGTCACAAACCAAACCGTGCCATCCGGAAAGAAAAGCATCAATCTGTCACTCAGAGCGTCAATCAGAGTGCTTACCGATAAAGAAACTATTAACAAAAAACCGATGCTTACGATTAAGGAAAAAGACAAAAGTCGGTTGACAATCATTTTCACCCAACCTTTTTTCGGCTTTGGTTTAATTCCCCAAATCACATTCAGCGAACTTTGCACTTCTCCAAAAACGGAAGTTGCACCCACAATCATTGTTGCAATACCAATGACCATTTTCAATCCGCTCTGCGGATCTAAAGAGGCATTTTGAATAATATTTTGAACGGAAAGAGCAATGTCAGAGCCGAGATAGGATTTTAGCTGGCTGTAAATCTGCCCTTCAGCCGAATCTCCAAAAATCCGAACGGCAATGCTGATAAGAATTATAGCCAATGGAGCCAAAGAAAACAAAGTGGCATACGAAAGCGAAGCGCTTAATTTAGTCACTTTATCATCCGAAAATCCTTTGATGGAATTGAGCAAAACCACCCAGATTGATTTGAAATTTACTTTCTTTGTCTCTGCCATGCTTTTATAGTAAATTACTTGCGAGCTCGGACAAGTAGCTTCGTTCGCCTTTTACCAGATTTATATGAGCAAAAATATCCTGTCCGCGCATTCGGTCAATCATATACACCAAGCCATTGGAATGCATATCCAAATAAGGCGAATCGATTTGCTGAATATCGCCTGTAAATACAATTTTCGTTCCTTCACCTGCTCGAGTGATAATGGTTTTCACTTCGTGTGGCGTCAAATTCTGTGCCTCATCCACAATGAAAAATGTCTCGTTCAAACTCCGCCCACGAATATACGCCAAAGCTTCGATAACCAATCGTTCTTCACGCTGCATTTCTTCGAGCTGCTTCATTTCCCGGCCTTGATAGGAAAAATTATTTTTTATCACATTCAAATTATCAAAAAGCGGCTGCATATAAGGTGCAATTTTACTTTGCTCGTCACCTGGAAGATAACCCAAATCGCGATTTGACAATGCTACAATCGGTCTTGCCAGTAAAATCTGTTTGTAATTTTCATTTTTCTGCAATGCAGCAGCCAAAGCCATCAAAGTTTTTCCGGTTCCGGATTTTCCGGTCAAAGCCACCAATTTCACATCATCATCCAGCAGCACATTCATTGCAAATGCTTGCTCAGCATTCCGCGGCTCAATACCGAAACTGCGCGTTTTTTCCACCCGAATAACCCTACCCGACTGCGGCTGATACCTTGCCAGCACACTCGAGCGGGAACTTTTCAATACAAAGCATTCCTGCGGCTCCACATCGGATTTAAAATCAAATTCATCCAGCGGTATTCCACCTTCTGAGTAAAGTCTGTCAATCAATTCCGGCGCAACATTCTCATAAACTTCGTAATTTTTCTCAAAGATATTGATGTCCGTAACTTTGTCGTTGATGTAGTCTTCTGCCAGAATTCCAAGCGACAAGGCTTTCATTCTCAGATTAATATCTTTACTTACGAGGATTGTTTTGGTGGTTTTGCTTTTCTGCCCGATATTGTAGGTATCCGCCAGGATGCGGTGATCGGGAGTTTTTTCAGGAAAAATAGCAGAAATAGCCTCAGGATAGCCATTTCCGGCCACGATAAAGAGTTTTCCTTTTCCTTCGCCGAGTTCTGCACCTTTTTTGAACAAATTATCGTTAGCAATCAGGTCCAGTTCTCTGGAAAATTCGCGCGCATTGAAGTTAATTTGCTCATTTCCCTTTTTGAAATGATCCAGATCCTCCAAAACGACAATGGGAATGTAAATATCGTTTTCTTCAAAATTATGTAAACAATTGTAATCGTGCAATATAACATTGGTGTCCAGTACAAAATTTTTCTTTCCCTTCATGATTTTATAATTTTTCGGAATGGTTAAATATTCAGCTTTTTTGAGAACGAAAAAACTTTTTTTTAGTTTCTTATTTACACTAAAAAACGTCTGAAAAGCCGTATTTGTTTAGCTTTTACATCTGCAAATATGCATAAAAAAACCGACAAACGTACTCTGTCGGTTTGAATATCTCGTTTCAGAAATGTTACAGAATTATTTTCTGGGTAAACTTTCCTGCGCGAACAATGTATATTCCTTTGTTCAAATTCAGTGTTTCGGCTGCTCCTTTGTAAACATACGAATGCACTTTTGCGCCCAATACACTATAAATGTCTATCTGCGTTCCGGTTTCAATGTTTTTAGCAGTTAAATCTTTTCCTTTTAAGGTAAATTTAGGTGTTTCTTCATTGTCCGAAACCATCAAACTACTTTGTGTGAAACTAGTTTCGATTGTTTTTTTCGGAAACAAATCCATTACAGATTTCTGAGCTTGCATGCCCAGCATTCCACAAAGTACAAAAGTGATTATAAGAGTAAATTTCTTCATAGGCTTGCTATTTTTGTTGCTTACTTTGTACTATTATCTACAAAGATAATGCAAAATTACAAATAATGTTCATAGTAGCATAATTATTTTGTGTTAATTCTTGTTTTTTATTCACTTAAAATCTACTTTTCTGACTTTTTGCTTAAAATTCTGTTGAATATTATCTTATCACTTACATTATGCTTAAAATTTTCACCAATACTTTCAGTGAAAAATATATAAGAATAGTCCGGAAAATCGCTAAAATTTTCCTAACTTTGAATTTTCTTTTTTTAAAACTTAAATAATGCATATCAAACAAGCACCTGAATATATTTTCGAGACAAGTTGGGAAGTTTGCAATATGGTTGGCGGTATTTACACCGTACTTTCTACACGCGCAAGGACCTTAGTTGACAAATTTCAAGACAAATTGATTTTTATTGGACCCGATGTTTGGAGAGAACAAGAGTCGCCCTATTTTGAGAATGACGATAGCCTTTTGGCAGAATGGAGAGAGAGTTTCCGAAATGAAACCGGATTGAAAATTCGAGTTGGACGCTGGAAAATTCACGGCGAACCGCTGACAGTTTTGGTGGATTTCACTCCATTATACGAGAAAAAAAATGAAATTTACGCCAAAGTTTGGGAGAATTACGGTGTTGATTCCATCCACGCTTATGGAGATTACGACGAATCGTCCATGTTTGGATATTCTACCGGATTGGTGATTGAAAGTTACTACCGTTTTCACCAGCTAAATGAAAATAATAAAGTTGCAGCGCATTTCAACGAATGGATGACCACTTTCGGTGCGTTTTACATTCAGCAGGCTGTTCCTGAAATTGCGACTCTTTTCACTACGCACGCTACTTCTATCGGGCGTTCCATTGCCGGAAATCACAAGCCGCTTTACGATTATCTGAGCGAGTACAACGGCGATCAAATGGCTTTTGAGCTGAATATGATTTCCAAGCATTCTACCGAAAAAAAGGCTGCACACGCAGTTGATTGTTTCACAACGGTTAGCAAAATTACTGCTTTGGAATGCACGCAATTATTGGATAAAAAGCCGCATATCGTCACTCCAAACGGATTTGAAGATGACTTTGTTTCCAAAGGGAGAGAATATACTCAAAAACGAAAAAATGCCCGGAAAAAACTGAAAGAAGTTGCCGAAGCTCTTTTTGGTTACCAGCTGAAAGATGACACGCTATTTATCAGTACAGCAGGTAGATACGAGTACAAAAACAAAGGTTTGGATGTATTTATCGAATCGCTCAAACGACTTTCGATGCATTCGGATTTAAGCCGGGAACTTGTGGCGTTTATCATGGTTCCGGCGCACATCAAAGGGATGCGGACTGATTTGGCAGAAAAACTGGCCAATCCAAACGCGCACATGGATTACTGGAACAAACATACTACGCACGAACTCTTTGATTATCACAATGATAACATTATTCAGGCTTTACAATGGTTTCATTTCCAGAATTTGCCGAATGAAAAAGTAAAAATTATTTTCGTGCCTTCCTACCTAAACGGAAACGACGGTATTTTCAATCTGACGTATTGGGATTTGCTTATTGGTATGGATTTGACCGTTTTTCCATCCTACTACGAACCTTGGGGCTACACGCCGCTTGAAAGTGTAGCATTTTCCGTACCAACCATCACCACGGACTTATCGGGTTACGGACAATGGGTGAAAGATACTTTTGTAAAAACGGATGGCACCAAAGTAATTCATCGCTCCGACTATAATTATTCCGATGTAGCCGATTCAATCGCGCTGATTCTATCCAATTTCATCAAAAAAAGCGATGAAGAAATGAAAAAAATCAGAAAAGATGCTTTGAATATCTCCAAAAAAGCACTTTGGGAGAATTTTATCAGCTATTATTACGATGCGTACAACATCGCATTGACTAACAAAGACCAACGATTGGCAAACAAATAATTTTTTCTGAAAAGTCATAGAATACGTTTGAAATTTAAATTGCTAATATTTAACTCGCAAATCATTGATTTTAAGAAAATAATTGTTATTTTTGCCCAAAAATATGCTTTATAACATATTTTTCAAGAATTTTAAACCGATTTTAATTTTTTTCTAACTATAAAATGAAACTAAAAGTAAACGAAGTTAACGAACCTAATTGGAGAGAAATCACAGTAAAATCCAACTTGCCGGAAAGTCTGAATAAGTTGGAGGAATTATCGCAAAACATCTGGTGGTCCTGGAATAGCGAAGCGAAAAAATTATTTCGCGAAATTGACAGACCAACATGGAAAGCTGCTGAATCGAATCCGGTTCAACTTCTGAATTTGCTCAGTTATGACAAACTGGTTGCTCTCGGAAATGACGCAACATTTATCAAAAAAGTAGATCATATTTACAACGAATTCGTTGCGTATAAAAATGAGCCATATAACGCAAATCGCCCTTCTGTAGCTTATTTCAGTATGGAATACGGTTTGTCTGAAATCCTGAAAATTTATTCTGGAGGTCTTGGTGTTTTGGCAGGTGACTACCTGAAAGAAGCGAGCGACAGCAACGTGGATATGACCGCTATCGGATTTTTGTATCGCTACGGTTATTTCAAACAAACCATGTCAATTGACGGTCAGCAAATTTCCGTTTACGAACCACAAAATTTTAATATCCTGCCACTTCAGCAAGTTTGCGATGAAAACAACCAAGCTTTGGTAGTGGAAGTTCCTTATCCTGGACGCACCGTGTATGCGCATCTCTGGAAAGTGGACGTGGGTAGAATCAAACTGTATCTTCTTGACACCGACTTAGATATGAATAGCGATGAAGATCGCTCTATCACTCACCAACTTTACGGTGGCGACTGGGACAACCGCTTGAAACAAGAAATTATGCTTGGTATCGGTGGTATGTTGGCACTTAAAAAATTGGGCATCAAAAAACAAATTTACCATTGCAACGAAGGTCACGCTGCATTGATTAACGTTCAGCGTTTGGTTGACTTAATCAGCGAAGAAAACCTGAGCTTCAATCAAGCGTTGGAAATTGTGCGCGCAAGCTCACTTTATACTGTTCACACGCCGGTTCCTGCCGGACACGACAGCTTTGACGAAGGACTTTTCAGCAAATACATGAGCGAATATCCTGCAAAATTGAAAATTTCCTGGGAAAATTTCATCGACATGGGACGCACCAATCCGGGTTCTCATGAAAAATTTAACATGAGCGTTTTCGCTTGTAACACATCGCAAGAAGTAAACGGCGTGAGCTGGCTGCACGGTGAAGTTTCTAAGAAAATGTTTGCTCCAATCTGGCGCGGATATTTCCCGGAAGAATCGCATGTAAGCTACGTGACTAACGGCGTTCACTTGCCAACCTGGACTTCTTCTGAATGGAAAGCACTCTACGAAAAACATTTCACAAAAGCATTCTACGAAGATCAATCCAACGATAAAATTTGGGAAAAAATTTACCAAGTTCCAGATCAGGAAATTTGGAACATCCGCATGTCGTTGAAAAATAAATTGGTAGATTACATCCGTAATCAATTCCGCGACAACTGGTTGAAAAACCAAGGTGATCCATCCAGAATTGTTTCTATTTTGGAGTCAATTGATCCGAATGCGCTTATCATTGGATTTGGTCGTAGATTTGCAACTTACAAACGTGCTCACTTGCTATTCAGCGACTTGGAGCGTTTGGAAAAAATCGTAAATAATCCAATTCAGCCGGTTCAATTCCTTTATACCGGAAAAGCTCACCCGGCAGATGGTGCTGGTCAAGGTTTGATAAAAAGAATTATCGAAATTTCGCGTATGCCACAGTTCCTAGGAAAAATTATTTTCCTTGAAAACTACGATATGCGCTTAGCAAAACGCTTGATTTCAGGTGTTGATATATGGTTAAACACGCCTACTCGACCACAAGAAGCTTCCGGAACTTCCGGCGAAAAAGCATCTATGAACGGTGTATTGAACTTCTCTGTTCTTGACGGATGGTGGTACGAAGGTTACAGAAAAAATGCCGGCTGGGCTTTGACTGATAAGAGAACCTACGAGAATCAAGATTATCAGGATAAACTGGATGCAATTACCATTTACAATACGCTTGAAGATGAAATTGTTCCGCTTTATTTTGCTAAAAACACCAAAGGATATTCTCCTGAATGGATTCAGTTTATTAAAAATTCTATCGCGCAAATCACTCCAAATTACACAACAAAACGTATGATGGATGATTATTTCGATCGTTTCTATGTAAAACAAGCGAAAAGATCGGCATTGCTTACAGCTAAAAACTTTGAAAAAGCAAAAGAATTGGCTGCTTGGAAAGAAAGCATGGCTGCCGGATGGAATTCTATCGAAACTGTAACTATCGACATTCCTGAAAAATTGGTTCAAAACCCACAATCAGGTGAAGAGTATGACATCAACGTAGTTATCGATGTGAAAAACGATGCTCTGAAAGGTGTTGGCGTAGAATTAGTTGCTATCCAAACAGACCAAAACAACCAAGACACGTTAAGCAGTGTTGATGAGTTGACTTTGGTGAAAACTGTTGGAACAAAACTGTATTTCAATATCAACTACAATCTGGACAACGCCGGAGCTTATAAATACAGCTTCCGCATGTTCCCTAAAAACGAACTTCTGCCTCATCGTCAGGATTTCTGCTTTGTACGTTGGTTGTAGTACCGAATTAATATCACAAAACAGGCTTGTAAACGTGTTTACAAGCCTGTTTTATTTCGTAAAATGAACGATTATCTTATTCCTCTTTCATTCAATGCTTTTTGATATTTAGCAGCATTTTTTTGATGTTCCGCCCAAGTTGCAGCAAAGTTATGCTCGCCATTCAAAGTCTCTTTAGCACACATAAAAATATAATCATTCTTGTCGTAATTCAGTACTGCATCTAATCCGGCAATTGTCGGAATGCGGATTGGACCCGGAGGTAAGCCGGTATTTATGTATGTATTGTAAGGAGAATCGGTTCGTGTGTGTACATTCAGCACTCTGCGAATAGAGAAATCACCCAAGCCAAAAATCACAGTTGGATCGGCTTGTAAAGGCATATTTTTTCTCAATCGATTAATGTACAATCCTGCTACAATCGGCTTTTCAGCTTTGCCATTGGTTTCTGCATCTACTATTGATGCCAAAGTACTCACCTGCTCTTGTGTAAGCGGAATAGCAGCAGCCTTTTGCTTGCGCTCATCGTTCCAAAATCGCTGATATTCTTTATTCATTCTGTCGAATAATTTCTCCGCTTTCACATTCCAAAACATCTCATACGTGTCCGGCAGAAAGAGCGAAACCGACGTATAAGGATCTAATCCGTATTGTGACAAAAATGCCGAATCATTCAATAAATTCAAAATCGTAATCGAATCGGGCATCAATTGTTTTGAAAGTCGTCCGGCAAGTTGCTCTTTGGTACGAATATTATTGAAAGTCAGCATTACAGGTGTCTGATTGCCGTTTCGGAGCATTCTTACAACTGTCAGATTATTCATTCCATCCACAATGCGGTAACGGCCGGATTTTACATTTTTGAATTTTAAAAACTGTGCTGTCCGTTTAAACGTATTGATTTTTTTGATACGAATATTTCCTGACATCTGATCAATCAGCTCATCCAAATCAGTATTTTCATATACTAAAAGAAATTCTTCGCCTTCTTTGGATTTAGTAAATATATTGGGAGCCAAAAAAATATTGGCAACAAAACTAACGGCAATAACTGCAAGGACAAAAACACCCAGCAGGCTAAATTTTAGCTTTTTCTTATTCATACAAAACTTTCTAATTAATTTCACATTCAAGTTTCTTTATCTACAATCTTGTATTTCAAATAATTCAATCGGAAAAGTTGAAAAATAAGCTCACAGAAAAAAATGAAAGTTACAAATATATGAAATAATTTTTGAAAGTTTCAGTCGAAAAGGTTTTGTTAATCGAAAAAGCTTCACTATATTTGCACTCGCAAATTCGGAAACGATATTCGCACTTAGGAAGTGTGGGTGAGTGGCTGAAACCACCAGTTTGCTAAACTGACGTACGGGCAACCGTACCGCGAGTTCGAATCTCGCCGCTTCCGCTGAAGAAAAAAGGGGCTTTTAAGCCCCTTTTTCATTTTAAATTCACCTCTTATTACAAAAAATCCAACTCACTTACGCTTACCGATTTTGAATTTCCTTCAATTTCGATAATTTCCAAGTTTACAAAACGAGTGGAAACTGATTTCGTGAATTGATGCGTTCGTGGACTTGGGTCGTTGATTAGATTGCCAAATTCTACTGTTTCTACGGTTTGCCACGTTTTTCCGTCGTTACTGATTTGGATATTGGCCTTCGCCATCAAACCGAGCGTTCTGGAAACTGGCGGTGTATAAACCATCGCTTGGATATTTTCTGTTTTCCCAAAATCAATGGCGATACTTTGTGGAAGTGCATCTTCCGAAGATTGCCAAAAAGTTTTCGGGTTGGCATCAAAAGCAAATTCTGCTTTATTTCGGCTGTGCTGACTGCTTAAGTCAAGCAATTTCCACGATTTTTTAATCAAGCCAAATTTTTCTGTCTGTACAACGCCTATCTCTTCATTGCTGAACGAAACGGCACGTAATTCTTGATTTTCTACCTGAATTGGATGTGTGTATTTCGTAGAATTTCGGCTTGGATTGCTGCCGTCCAAAGTATAAAAAACTTCGTAACCTTGGTTCAGATTTTCGGCGCTATTTTCTCCGTGCGGTTTCCAGCTAAATCCATCCTGCAAAGGATCGATGCTAACTATTCCTTCTATATCACGTGTGAAAGTCAAACGTGGCGGACGAGTTTTGTAATAATGTGCCGAAATGGTGCTAAATGCCGGCGTATCGCGACTTTCCAAGACACGAATTCTGATTTTGGAAGTGCTTACTTCCGGAAAACGTAAAATGCGCTTGTACCCGATATTGGTTGCTGTTGCTATTTCTTCCCATTGACCGTTTATCCAAGCATCCACAGCGTGCTTTTCCACTCGTTCGCCGTGGGTTGCAATAGCTTCTTGCAGCACAATGCGATTGATTTTTTGCGCCGAACGCAAGCGAATAACGATCTCTCGTTTTTTGTTTTTCAATAAATAATAACTGTCCGGATTATTGTCCAATATTTTTTTCGGAGCTTTGGCTTTTTGCAGCAAATCAACATCGTAAGTTTCTCTAATTCGTTTGCCGACTTCCTCAAGCACACGCACATCTTCGGCGGAGAATTTGCCTTCCCGATTGGGTGGAATATTCAGTAAAAATGTAGAATTTCCACCAACAGAACGCTCATAAATATCAAAAACGTCGTCGGCACTTCTCACTTTTTGGTGCGTATCGTCCCGATAAAACCAGCCTTCACGAATGGAAGTATTGGTTTCGGCTTGCTGATAATGCAGATAGTTTGCTTTGTAGAGTTTCTCACGAGAACCTAAATCGACGTCAGTCAAATCCGGGAAAATAGTTGCTGTGTTTGGATTTTCGGGATATGGAATGACGTTCCATTCCGTTTTGCGAGTGCCGCCTGCTTCGTTTCCGCACCAGCGAATATCTTCTTTCCCGAAAATAACGGCTTTGGGTGCAAGTGTGCGAATGAGTTCTTTCCAAGCCGCATAATTATATTTCTGTCCACCTTTGGTTTTTGGGTGCGCGCCATCAAACCACACTTCGTGAATTTCGCCGTATTCTGTAAGGATTTCAAACAACTGATTTAGAAAATATTCGTTGTAATCATCCACCACAAACTCAAAAGTGGTTTTATTCTGAAACGGACGTCCCGGCACTTCGCGCGGAATGGTTCGTTTGGAGTATTGGCTCAGATTGCCGTAAAGTCCTTCGGGATTTTCAATTTGGTACAAATCTGCCGGCGACAAATAAACGCCCAATTTTAGCCCGTATTTGGCACAAGAAGCCGATAAATCTTTCAGAATATCTCCCTTGCCGTTTTGAAATTCGGTTGACATCACGCCGTGTTTCGTGTAACGACTTTGCCACAGTACAAATCCGTCGTGGTGCTTCACCGTGAGGATTACCATCTTCATTCCGGCAGCTTTCATTGCCTGGCACCATTGGTCGGTATCGAGCGATTTCAGGTCAAATACAGCCGGATCTTCCATTCCACTTCCCCACTCCATTCGGGTAAAAGTATTGGGACCGAAATGAATAAAAGCGATAAATTCGTTTCGCAGTGCATCCAACTGATTGGACGTTGGAACCAC
>CAZCIU010000021.1:0-8472 GCA_964498765.1 uncultured Paludibacter sp.
CGTCTTTTTTGAAAAGTCCTTTACAATTATATTGTAAAGGACTTTTTTTGTTGAAAAATCTTCAATCTATGTAATATAAATTTGAAATGACATTATATTATGATATGCTAAATAGAATTATTTTATTAATTTTGGATATTTATCCCAATAGTGTAAAAATCTTTACAAAATCCTATATATTTATTCAGAAACTATTTCAATGCATAAAGGAATAAAAATTTTATCGATTGGCTTTGTTGCCTTCGGTGCGCTTAACGCTCAAAATCAAAAACCAAACATAATCTACATCCTCGCAGATGACTTGGGCTACGCTGATTTAGGCTGCTACGGACAAGAAAAAATTGAGACGCCCAATATTGACCAGCTTGCTCGTGAAGGGATGCGCTTTACACAACATTACTCAGGTTCGGCAGTTTCTGCACCATCACGTTGTGTATTGCTAACCGGAAAACATACTGGTCACGCTTATATTCGTGGAAATGATGAAATGCGTGAGCGAGGCAATGTTTGGAGGCACGAAGCAATGCTTGCTGATTCTACTTTGGAAGGACAGCGTCCGTTGCCTGCAGGAACCATTACAATTCCCAAAATAATAAAAAAAGCAGGTTACACCACTGCAATGGTGGGTAAATGGGGTTTAGGTTATCCGGGTTCTGAAGGTACTCCCAATAAAATGGGTTTTGATTTTTTCTACGGTTACAATTGCCAGCGTCAGGCACATACATACTATCCACCATTTCTTTATAGAAACGAACATCGCGAATATTTGCAAAACAAACTATTGCCTGCGCATACGCCACTCGATGTAGGTGCTGACACGATGCTGGTTTCAAGTTACGATAAATTTACACAAAAGCAGTATTCGCCGGATTTATTGTTGAATGAGATTATTTCTTTTATCAACCAACAAAAAAACACACCGTTTATGCTGATGTGGACAACGCCTGTGCCTCACGTACCACTGCAAGCTCCACAAAAATGGGTAGAATACTATCTGAAAAAATTCGGAGATGAGAAACCTTATACAGGACAATCCGGCTATTTTCCAACACGCTATCCTCATGCTACTTATGCCGCAATGATAAGCTATTTCGATGAGCAAATCGGAGAGTTGATTGAAGAATTAAAAAAGTTGGGAATTTACGAAAACACGCTGATAATTTTCACCAGCGACAACGGGCCGTCTTTCAACGGTGGAGCCGATTCACCTTGGTTTGATAGTGCCAATCCGTTTAAAAGTGAATTTGGCTGGGGAAAAACATCTTTGCGTGAAGGTGGAATTCGTGTACCAATGATTGCAATATGGAAAGGAAAGATTGCGCCGGGAACTACTACAGAGCATATTTCAGCTTTTTGGGATGTGATGCCTACTTTTGCCGATATTGCTGGAGTTAAGGAAACTACTTCTGATGGTATCAGTTTTCTACCAACTTTGTTAGGTAAAAAGCAAAAACAGCATAAATACTTATATTGGGAATTCCCTGAAAATGAAGGTTCCAAAGCGATTCGTATGGGAAATTGGAAAGGTTACATTCCAAATTATAAAAAAGGCGATAGAAAAATAGAACTTTATGATTTGAATATTGATCCGCGCGAACAAAATAATATAGCTGACAAGCATCCAAGAGTCGTAAAGAAACTCTATAAAATGATGAAACGTGCGCATACAAAACCTGAAATAGAGAGATTTGATATGTGAAAAAATCATAAAATAGAATCAACTAAGTTTTCGTTATCTCAAGTGTTTTTATAAATAGTATGCCGCACAAATAGTGGCATACTATTTTTACTTTAGCGCATTTCACTTTAGTTTTCAAAAATAAATAATCGAGAAATAATCGATTTTTCTAAATGAGTTATCTGGCAATAATCTTATCTTTGCAATAAACTCCTTAAATAAGCAGAATTGGCTCATTGCTGGTCTTGAATTTTATTAATTATCTTACTTTCAAACCATGAAAAAAATCTTTATACCATTCGTTTTCTTATTGATTTCATCATTTACTGTCTTCTCCCAATCCCGGCAGACAATTAATCTCAACCAAAACTGGCAATTTACACCCGGTTACGAAGTTAGAAATAATGTATTCACTGAAATCAGCCTGCCGCATACTTGGAATTTGGATGCACTCAGCGGAAAACAGGATTATTACCGAGGATTTGGAAACTATCGAAAAGTAATTTCTGTGCCAGAAACGTGGAAAAATTATTCGGCTTTTCTTCGATTTGGAGCTGTAAACCATACAGCTTCGGTTTTTGTAAATGGCAAAATGGTTGGCGAACATTTTGGCGGATACACGGCTTTTGGATTTGATATTTCCCAATATTTGAATTTTGGAAAAAACAACACCATCGAAGTGCGGGTTTCAAATGCGCTTGATTTGGGAATTATGCCTTTGGTGGGTGATTTTAATTTTTATGGCGGAATTTATCGTGATGTAGAGATTATTTTGCTGCCGCAAAATCACATTTCTGTTGAGAAATTTGCATCCAACGGTATTCGTGTTATTTCAGAAAATGTAAATGAAAAACAAGCCGATATTTCAATTCAAGTTTCTGTAAAAGGCAACGGAAAATTAACTGTCATTCTTAAAGATGCTGCCGGAAAAATGCTTGCTTCACAAGATAAAACCGTTTCCGGAAACGATAATATTCAGACTTTAAGACTTCCATTTTCCATCAAAAAACCTCGACTTTGGAATGGACTTCAAGACCCGCATCTTTACACAGTCGAAGTTCAATTTGATAAAGATAAAGTACAGGAAACCTTCGGTTTACGCTTTTTTACGGTGGATGAAAATAATCGTTTTTGGCTGAATGGAAAGCAACTGCAATTGCGTGGAGTTGGGCGGCATCAGGATTTTGCAGGAGTAGGGAATGCCATTCATCGGCAACAGATGGAAAAAGATATTGAGTTGATGCTGGAAATGGGTGTTAATTCTGTTCGATTGACGCATTATCCGCACGATCCATATTTTCTGGATTTATGTGACCGAGCTGGCTTGATAGTTTGGAGTGAAATTCCATTTATAGGGCCGGGCGGCTATCGCGATAAAGGATTTGTGGACACGCAGCGATTTCGTGAAAACGGGAAAACACAGCTTGCCGAAATGATTGAGCAACTTTATAATCATCCTTCTATCTTGTTTTGGGGCTTATTTAACGAATTGAAAGAAGCAGGTGATAATCCCGTGGGATACGTTAAAGAACTGAACACTCAAGCCAAATCGGATGACCCGAGCCGCCTGACAGTTTCGGCAAGCAATCAAAGTGGAGACCTCAATTTTATCACCGATTTAATTGGATTTAATCAGTATTTTGGGTGGTATGGCGGTTCTCCCGAAGACATCGGAAAATGGGGCAAGCAAATGCGCACCAACCATCCTCAATTAAAACTTGGCGTATCGGAATACGGTGCCGGCGCAAGTCCGTATCATCAGCAAGACACGCTGAAAAAACCGGTTGCAAACAGTATGTGGCACCCCGAAAATTGGCAAACGCATTTTCACGAAGTGCATTGGCAAGAAATCAACGACAATAATTATTTCTGGGGAACTTATGTTTGGGTAATGTTCGATTTTTATGCGGCTCATCGAACTGAGGGTGAACGTAATGGCATAAATGACAAAGGATTAGTTTCCATTAACCGCTCGGTGAAAAAAGACGCTTTCTATTTTTACAAAGCGAATTGGAACGAAAAAGACAAATTCGTTTACATTGCCGAAAGGCGTAATACGCACAGAACTAATTCGACGCAAACAATTAAAATATTCTCAAATCATCCGACTGTTGAACTTTTCGTAAACGGAAAAAGTTTTGGACAAAAAAATAACGATGGATACGGCATTTTCCGCTGGGAAAATATAAATCTTTTAAAAGGAAAAAACAGCATTGAAGCTATTTCAAAAGATAAAAAACAGAGCGATAAAGTAGATATTTTTATACAATGAAAAGAGTATTGATTACCGCGTTGCCATTGCTTTCCGTGGCAGTGTTGGCACAAAATAAGCAGCCCAATTTGGTGTTTATCATGGCCGATCAATGGCGCGCTGATGCCATCGGTTACAACGGCACCGAGCCGGTCAAAACGCCGCATTTAGACCAACTTTCTACCGAAGGCGTAACGTTTATGAACGCAGTGAGCGGCACGCCCATTTCATCGCCGGCACGTACCATGCTGATGACAGGAATGTACCCGGTTCAGAATGGAGTTACCGGAAATTGCAATTCACGAACGGCACCTTACGGCGTTGAAATGGCAACTGATGCCCGTTGCTGGTCAGACGTGTTGAGCGACAAAGGCTATGATTTGGCATATTTGGGAAAATGGCACCTTGATTCGCCACAAAAACCTTATGTGGACACATACAATAATCGGGGAGAAGTGGCCTGGAACGAGTGGTGTCCGCCCGAACGCCGCCACGGTTTTCGACATTGGATTGCATACGGAACCTACGATTATCACCTGAAACCGATGTACTGGAAAGCCGACGCGCCGCGCGATAGTTTCTACTACGTCAATCAATGGGGACCGGAGTATGAAGCCGACGAAGCCATCAAATACATCAACTTAAAAAATGGACTTCGACCTGCCGACAAGCCTTTCGCTATCGTGGTTTCGATGAACCCACCGCACACCGGATATGAATTGGTGTCTGATAGATACAAAGAAATTTACAAAGATTTGGATGTGGAAAAATTGGCGGCTCAGTTTCCTAATCTTCCACCCAAAGGAACCGAAATGGGTGATTATTTCCGAAATAACATTCAAAATTACTACGCTTGTATGACCGGTGTGGACGAGAATGTAGGACGAATAGTGGACGCACTAAAAGCCAACGGATTATTTGAAAATACCATCGTGGTTTTCACTTCCGATCACGGCATTCAAATGGGTGCTCACAGTCAGGCTGGGAAAGATATTTACTACGAAGAATCGATGCGTATTCCGATGATTATTACGTATCCCGAAAAGCTAAAACCGCGTCGAAGTAATTTGAATATTGCCTTTGCGGATTTATATCCGACCTTGCTTTCGCTGATGGGATTCAAAAAAGATATTCCCAATGAAGTACAGACATTTGATTTGTCAAAAATGCTGCTTCAATCTAAAAAAGAAAAAGCGATTGCGCAGCCGTATTACTTTGTGGATCTTACTAATCACAAAACAGGCTATCGCGGACTGCGTATGGTGCAACATACTTTTGTAGTTCATGCCACTGATGGAAAACAAGATGAAGTGTTACTTTTTGATAGAGAAACAGATCCATTCCAACTAAAAAATATTGCTGCCGAAAATCCAAAACTGGTCAAACGATTTGAAAAACAACTAAAAAAATGGTTGAAAAAAACGGATGATCCGTTTGTGGTTAGCAGTAAGCAGTAATTAAACAATTCGTAAAAATTCGTATAATTCGTAAAAAATGAAAACAATCAACAACCTACTAATTATTCTGCTCATATTTCTGGCAGGAATAATGATTTACCTTGGAACAAAAGGCAGTATTCTACCACCCACACTCACAGGTGTCGGATTTATTATAATCGCCGCATTATTCTATTTCAAGGACAAAAAATAACCCTTCTTTTCTTAAAACTATGAAATTAAAATCATCCATTCTACTTGTAATTGCGCTTCTTTCAGCACAAATAGGATTTACTCAAAACGCGAAAGAATATCCCGTTCCTGCACCGCATCAAATCAAGTGGCATGAAGCCGAATTGGGCGTGGTGTTTCATTACGATTTGCACGTGTTCGACGGTAAAAAATACAATCAAGGAGCCAATCGCATTGCACCCGTGGAAGACTATAATATATTCAATCCCACAAAATTGGATACCGACCAGTGGGTTCGAGCAGCCAAAGCAATGGGTGCTAAATTCGCTGTTATCACAGCCACACATGAGACAGGATTTGCCATTTATCAAAGCGACGTAAATCCATACAGTTTGAAAGCCTTGAAATGGCGTGAAGGAAAAGGTGATATTGTAGGTGATTTCGTGAAATCGTGTCGCAAATACGGAATTCAGCCCGGAATTTATATCGGAATTCGGTGGAATTCTCTATTTGGAATACATAATTTTGTCGCCGAAGGCGATAGCGAATTTGCCAAAAATCGTCAAGAATGGTATCGTCGTTTTTGCGAACGAATGACCGAAGAATTGGTGACAAAATACGGCGATTTGTTTATGTTTTGGTACGATGGCGGTGCCGATGACCCGCGCGGAATGGGTCCGAACGTGGAGCCGATTGTAACGAGAAACAATCCCGACAGTCTTTTTACCACAACGTAGATCGGGCTGATTTCCGTTGGGGCGGCTCGGAAAGCGGAACAGTAAATTATCCCTGCTGGTCGAGTTTTCCGCAACCTTATTCTCACCATCGTCAAAGCGATACGCAAGCAAAACATTTGAACCTGTTGAAACATGGTGACCCAAATGGAAAATATTGGGTGCCAGCTATGGCCGATACGCCACTTCGCGGTGCAAACGGTCGTCACGAGTGGTTTTGGGAGCCGGGCGATGAAAATGCCGTTTATCCTTTGTCCGATTTGATGAATATGTACTACAAATCAGTTGGACGAAATGCAACTTTAATCGTCGGCCTTACACCGGATGCAGAAGGCTTGATGCCCGAAGGCGATGTAAAACGCTTGGAAGAGTTCGGAGCTAAAATTCAGGAAGTAACCGCTTATCCCTTAAAATCGACACAAGGAATTGGCTCAAAAGTTAATTTGAAATTAGACAAACGTCAAACCGTAAATCAGATAATTATTCAGGAAGAAATTGCCAAAGGCGAACGCATCCGCAAGTACAAAGTGGAAGGATTGACTAAAAAAGGCTGGAAAACCCTATGTGACGGCGAATCGGTAGGACACAAACGCATCCAAACTTTCGATCCTGTGGAAGTGAGCCGCGTTCGCTTGGTAGTGGAAAAGCAAATTGATTTTCCGCAAATTAGAAATTTTAGTGTTTATAATGTGAACTTGTAACTACAAAACAAGAACTATTACAAAAATTTTTATTTAAGATGAATAATAAATCTCTGCTTTCCATTGCTTTGCTTTCAGCATCGGCTCTTTCGGCACAAACCTCAGATACCCGCCCCAATATTATTTATTTTTTAGTGGACGATATGGGCTGGCAGGATACTTCACTGCCGTTTTATACCGAAAAAACACCTTTAAACGAGCGTTACCATACGCCCAATATGGAGCGCTTGGCTTCGCAAGGAATGATGCTCACGCAGGCGTATGCTTGTCCCGTGAGTTCGCCTACGCGGGTGAGCTTAATGACCGGAATGAATGCTGCCCGCCATCGGGTAACGAACTGGACGTTAGAGAAAAACAAAACCACCGACCGCAATAGCGATGTGCTGGAATTTCCAGAATGGAACGTTAATGGCATTGCACAAGTGCCGAATATTCCCGCTACTTACGAAGTAACATCGCTGGCACAAATTCTCAAAAACAACGGTTATCACACCATTCATTGTGGAAAAGCGCATTGGGGAGCCATTGACACGCCGGGAGAAAGTCCTCACCATTTAGGTTTTGAAGTCAATATTGGCGGACGTGCGAATGGTGGTTTAGCTACCTATTTAGGAGAAAGAAATTACGGAAATCCGACAGATGGACGTCAAGCACCACCTAATGCTATTCAGGATTTGAAAGATTACTGGGGCACCAGCACATTTGCCACCGAAGCACTCACGCTGGAAGCAATGAAAGCTTTGGACAAAGCCAAAAAACTGGGTCAGCCGTTTTTCCTGTACATGTCGCATTACGCCATTCACGTGCCCGTGGACAAGGATATGAGGTTTTATCAAAAATACATTGATGCCGGATTGTCGGAAAAAGAAGCCGGATACGCATCCTTAATCGAAGGGATGGATAAAAGTTTGGGTGATTTGATGAACTGGCTGGAAAAGAATAACTTGGATGAAAATACCATCATCGTATTTATGAGTGATAACGGTGGATTGTCATCGGAAAATTATTGGCGAGATTCGCCACTGCATATACACAATGCGCCGCTCAACAGTGGAAAAGGTTCGATGTACGAAGGCGGTACACGTGAACCAATGATAGTGAAATGGCCGAGAAAAGTGAAAGCCGGAACCAGAAATAACGAATACACCATCATCGAAGATCATTTCCCGACTTTATTGGAAATGGCGCAGGTGAAATCTTACAAAACCAAGCAGAAAGTAGATGGAAAGAGTTTTGTTCCGATGCTTTTGGGTGAAAAAACTAACTACAACAAGCGAGCTTTGTTCTGGCATTTCCCCAATTTGTGGGGAAACGACGGACCGGGCATCGGCACCACAAGTGCCATACGCAAAGGCGATTGGAAATTGGTTTACTACTACGAAACCGGAAAACACGAACTTTTTAACGTAACGAATGACATTGGCGAAACGCGCGATATGGCTCACGAAAATCCACAGTTGGTAAAAAAACTTGCCAAAGA
>CAZCIU010000021.1:8572-38895 GCA_964498765.1 uncultured Paludibacter sp.
CCTTTTATTTAAAATGAAAAAATCACGCTTAAAATTCAGGAAAATTGGATTTACAGCCGCATCCTTTTTGGGTGCGAGTACTTTTGCTTTTTCGCAAACCGAACAACCCAACATCGTTCTTTTTATGGTAGATGACATGGGCTGGCAAGATACTTCCGAGCCTTTTTGGACGGAGCGAACGCCTTACAACGACATTTGCCACACACCAAATATGGAACGCCTCGCCCGGCAGGGCGTGAAGTTTACTCAGGCTTACGCTTGCGCCATAAGTTCGCCTACGCGTACAAGTTTGATGACTGGAATGAACGCTGCACGGCATCGGGTTACAAACTGGACACTCAATCCGGGCAACCCAACGGATGCGGGAGATAATAATCTTTCATTCCCAAATTGGAATTTTAATGGATTACAGCCCAACAGCTACAGTGGTTTAAGTAATGTCTTGAAAGCTACTACATTGGTGGAATTGTTGAAAGATAACGGCTATTATACCATTCACGCTGGAAAAGCACATTGGGGAGCCAAAACCACCGATGGAGAAAATCCGCTGAATTTGGGTTTTGATGTAAATATTGGAGGCAGTGCAGCGGGAGGTCCTCGGCATTTTGATGCGAGCCACGGATTTTACGGAGATAGTCATTATCCAGTTCCAGGACTGGACGATTATATTACGAGCGGTACATATTTGTCCGAAGCCCTAACTTTGGAAGCCATAAAAAAGTTAAATAATCGACCTACAGACAAACCATTTTATCTTTATATGTCGCATTATGCCGTTCACGTACCCGTAGAAATGGATAATCGGTTCAAAGATAGATACCAAAATAAAGGATTAAGCAATTACGATATTGCTTACCTGACTATGGTGGAAGGAATGGACAAAAGTTTGGGCGATTTAATGGATTGGTTGGAAGCAAACGGACAAGCAGCTAATACGGTTGTGATTTTTATGTCTGACAACGGCGGGCATCATTCCATGGGAAATATTACTGTGAATGGGGTGAAATACGACCATAATTATCCGCTCAGAGGTTCCAAAGGCTCGTACTATGAAGGCGGAATTCGGGAGCCGATGATAGTGAAATGGCCTGGAGTAACTACCGCCGATACGCAAACAGAAGTTCCTGTAATAATCGAGGACTTTTTTCCCTCTATTCTGGAAATGGCGGGCGTGAAGACTTATACCACATCGCAGGAAAGAGACGGCGTGAGCTTTATACCCGTGTTGAAAGGTGAGAAAAAATCGGATAATGAACGCGAACTTTATTGGCATTTCCCTAACCGATGGGGAGAACGCTTCGACGGAGGATATGAAACTTACAGTGCCATCCGAAAGGGTGATTATAAATTGATTTACCGTTGGCACAGTTCGGCTTTTGAGCTTTATAACTTGAAAGACGATATTGGCGAGAAAAATAACTTGCTGAATAGTAATAGCGAGGAATATAAGGAAATTGCCAAGAATTTGGCGGTAAGGTTATCCAATTATTTGCGCTCAGTGGATGCTCAGCGACCAACGATGAAAAGTACGGGGAAATTAGTAGCGTATCCAGATGAGGTAAAACTGCCAACATCGCCGGTTGCTCCCAAAATAAGCGATGCCAACAATGAATATTGGTTTAAAATTCATGACAATCGCAGTCCTCAAAATTTTTGGCAAGTAGATGGAACAGGTACTTTGAAATTGGCAAATGAAGCCATAGCTAACGATACGACTACTGCCGATAAACTTTTCAAACTTCAACTTGCTCCCGACGGAACAGGATACCAGATTTTTAGTCGCACGAGTTTAGATATTCCTATAACTGCAGCGAATACAACTGATGGTGCAGATCTGAAAATCAATGCAAGCAATCCGATTAATTCATGGGTTTTCACGCCATCCACAGCAGTATCAGGGTTTTATCATATTGCAGCTGAGGCAGATAACCAGCAGCTAAACAGCTATGCTGATACACGCAAAAAAGTTTCTTTTTGGATGCCAGAAGGCGATACCGACCCCGGAAATCGCTGGGCATTTATTCCGGGTTTTCTGCGCGGAGCATTGACCGAATATCCGAAAATGCAACGATTTTTTACCAATCCAACCGTTCCACACGAACAGGCTCAGTCGCGGTTTTTGACTTCTGTAGTTTTGAAGGTAGGCAGCGATGAGCAAGTTTTAATTGGTCCAAATGCCGAAAATCCAACCGATTACTCTAAAATAACCCAAGCTAATACGAACTATCCAGATGCTGTGGTTGATGCTAAAATTCCACAAATAGTAATATCGGATAAAGCTACATCGTTTGATTTAACTTGCTTGGGCAGCACAGTTAATAATCGAAATCTGCAATACACACAGCAAAATATTTTTATCGATTGGAACAAAGATTTTGATTTTCTGGATGCAAATGAAGCGGGCGAACGAAGTTCAGCTACAGCACAAAACGCAACTCTGATTACCGCACCGGGCTATACACGTACTGTAACAATTCCTGCCGGAACCGCAGCCGGAACTTACAGAATGCGATTAGTCTACCATGAACCTGAAGTGGCAGCAACGGAATGGAAAGCCTCAATTTGGAGTTCAAACGTGATTAGAAACGGGATCGCTTATGATTTCGAATTGAAAATAGAATCAACTACAAGTGTAACTTCTCAAAAGGCTTTTGAAAATAAGGTGAGAGTTTCAGAAGGAAGAATTTTTGTTGATGGAGTAAGTGAATTTGAAATTTTCACCATAGATGGGAAGAAACTGAACCCATCTACATCGCTTTCTAAGGGAGTTTATATTGTAAGATCTAAAGACTTCAGTACGAAAGTGGTGGTAAGATAATTGATTGATTGGAAATGAAAAAGGCTGTCAGTGTTGGCAGCCTTTTTTAGTTATTATGTCTAGAAAAAATTTACAGAATAAGTTTTTTAGTCATCGATTGCTTTTCATTTTTTAGAAGAATAAAATGAACGCCACCGGAAAATTCACGGTAATCAATGGAAAGGTTTTTATTTGTAGTTTCCTGATGAAACACCAATTTACCAAGCGTGTTATAAATAAAAATTGAGTTAGTCATAACTGAATTTTTCTGAAATTGAATGTTAATTTTTGATGCATTTTTGTCCATGGAAAATTGTGCTTTTAGATTATCCGCTTCCTTTGAAAATAATCCTGTTCCGATAGGTTTTCCATAAAATTCAATTTCAGAAATATTCCCGAAACCTTCTGTAGGACAGACATATCTTACGTATCTTCCTGCCGGATGTTCTGCAATATTTGTAATCAAATGGTAGCTAAACGATGGTGTGGTTTGCGGCATTCTGAAAAGAATGGTTTTGGTAGCGAAATTCGCTACATTCGAAATTTCAAAATAGCCGTTTGGAATTCTGTTTTCATGACCAGATCGTGGCGCATAGCGGATACTGTCTATTTGAAATGCAGCATTGGCTCCTAAATCCAATCCTACCCAAGCTGAACCGAATGGCGCATCGAAAAATGAGTTAATATTGTAGTCAAAAACGTACTCTTTGGTGGCTGAAGCGTCGTTGTTCCACGACCCATTAGTTCCGATGACTGTGCCGGAAATCAAGTTTTTTTTTTCACTCCAATCATCTCCACCAAAAACATTAATCTCTGTCAATGCTGCATTTGCACTACCAAAATTCACGCGAATGTAGCGGATTTTTTGTCCCAAATTCCCGGAACTCGAAAACGCATTTCCTGAAATAGAATTATCGCTTTGATCGATTACTTTTCTCCAACTAACATTATCTTCAGAAACTTCCAAACTATATTTCCAAGCACTTGCAGTTGGGAAAACCAGTTTTATTCTATTTAGCGAAGTCGTTTTTCCTAAATCAACAGCCCACCATTTATCGGTGTCAGATGTTTCCGGTTTCCAGGAGGTTGAATTCTGTCCGTCTATTGCAAAAGATTTGTCGTTCACCGAAAGTGATGAACTGGCAAAAGTAGTTTTGTTTGCCAAAGAAATTGTTCCGGGTTCAAGCTTAATATTTCCGGATTTAGCAATTGCAGAGCTGTTATTTAGACTTGCATAGCTGTCTGCAGTTCCGCTTCCGGAATGGATAATTGTGTTGTTGGTAAACGACACATTTCCTACTGATTTTCCACCTAAAGCTTGTCCGGAACGAATAATAAATTCATTACCATCAATCACAACATTGTTATGCACATAGCCATTATGTTGTGAGTTTGTTGGATCAAAGTAAATCACAGGACTGCCACATTCAATAAATTTGTTGTTACGAATAGTCAGGTCGTTTACTTTGCCCGACTCGTACCAGCTGGCAGCATCGCCGGAAACATAAATTCCTGCCATTTGCATTCTAAAAAACGTGTTGTCTTCTATTACCGAACGGCGACGAGTTGTGAGCAAAATTCCACGAGTTGGTACGCGTGAGAAGTAATTGCTGCGAATTTCCACTTCGGGTGTCCAAGTAATATTTTCAACCACCACGCCTGATGATAAATTCGTATTTACTGCTTTGTCAAATGTAAGTGTGATGTTTTGATCGTCATTTCTTTGCACGGCTGTAACTACGGCTGCGTCGAACTTTTGCATCGTCGCCACATTGATAAATTCAATGCTGTCACCTACGAAAAACGCGTCAAATCCCCAACTCTCGTGGTGCATAAATTTCACTTTTGCTTGAGTAGGAGAGAGGTAATTCATCACTTTCAAGTAAGTTCCGTGGATATTAATCGGGTCATCGTGAGCACCTGAAAAATAGCTGTCTTCAACTTTCAAAAGTCCTTTACAACCAGAAACTTGCAAGAAATCTGCAAATCCGGCATTCGTGCGTCCTGAATTTTCATCCGGAGCAAAACGACAATTTAGGAATGAAAGTGCTTCGGAATATTGACATACGATACCAAAATTTCCCATAAAATTCATGGTAATATGGTCGTAAGTTACATCTTTACTTTTATGAATAAATCCGGCCACCTGGTCACGTACAGCATCGCGCATTTGGAAAGTACGACCGACTACAGCATCGCCCGGAATAGAATTATAATTAACTTGAATACGTTTTTCACCTAAATTGCTAATGGATGATACGCCAGAAAAAGGATTGGAACCACGCCAGGTGATATCGCGAATTGGATCGTAAGTTTGTGGAGCAACGCCACCGCCCCAAAAATTCCAACCGTACTCGCCAAGCCATTTTACACTCGTGCCTGATACTTCAAAATTACTGGTTTCGTGTACTTTATAAACGACTGAATTGCCGTTAATACTTTCTACAGTCATTTCCGTAACTGAAGGATCGGCCGCGTCAATCGTAAAGTTTTTCAGCACAATATCCTGGCTGTTATCCACAACGATACTGCTTATTTCGCCGTGTGTAATGATTTTAGCACCTTCACCGTCGATGGTAATTTTTTGAGCATCTTTTATTTGAATTCCGATATTTTTGATATTGTTCGTTCCGGAATTCCAACTCATTGTGTTGGAAATAAAGTATTTGTGCGGAATTGATTGATTCCGGTGAAAATGGTAAGTGCCACCGCCCAATTTTATGATAACTTCCTGTCCGGTAAATGTTTTGGCTTGCTCAATCGCATTTTTTATCACCAAAATATCATTTACACCATCCGGATTTACGTTGATGGTTTGCTGGGCATTTACAACAAATGAACTCAAGAAAAAAGCGAAAGTTAATGCCAATGGTAGAAATAATCGTTTCATAATAACCAATTTAAGATAGATTTTTTTTGAAAACACAAAGTTAAAACTATTTTGAATAATTTGATTGTATTTTTAATTGAACCGAATGAAAAAATTAAGCTTTAAATCAATTACTTCTAAAAATTCAGTTAGTTTTTTATAATTTCTAATAAAATGCCTTATTTATGGTCAAATCTGAGTTTTTTATGTTAATTTTGTAGATTAAAATGGAATTTTGTGTAAATGGATAGATTGCGATTTAGAAGTTTGGCGAGTGGAAGTAGTGGGAATTGTTATTTTTTAGGAAATGCTTCGTACGGGATTTTGATTGATGCGGGAGTAGGAGTGCGCAGTACTCGTAAATTTCTAAAGACAATGGGACTTGATTTTCACAATATTTGGGGTGTTTTCATTACGCACGACCATGCTGACCACATAAAAGCAGCCGGAGTGATTGGTGAAAAACATCACGTTCCGATTTATTCAACCCGAGAAATTCACAACGGAATAAACCGAAATTACTGTGTGACACAGAAGCTTTCTTCTTCGCAAAAGTTTATTGAAGTAGGGCAGGAAGTCAGAATTGGAGATTTTACAGTGAAAGCATTTCCGGTATCGCACGATGCTTCGGACGCGGTTGGATATTCGGTGGAATACAAAGGAAAAACATTTACATTTGCTACAGACTTGGGATTTGTGGGCGATGAAGCTTCGGAGCATTTGACAAATTCTGATTGCATTGTGCTTGAGGCTAATTACGATGAATTTATGCTTGCCAACGGACCTTATCCGCTTTATTTGCAAGAACGGATTAAAGCCAATACCGGGCATTTGTGCAATATGCAGACGGCCGAATTTTTGGCAGAAAAATATACCGACAGATGGAAATACGTTTTTCTCTGCCATTTGAGCAAGGAAAATAATATGCCGGAACTCGCTTACGCAACGATAGTTGAGCATCTGAAATCGCAAGAAATTGCTTTTGAGGAAAAAACAGAAATCGTTCCGCTGGAAAGAATGGAACCATCAAAAATGTATATATTTGATTGATTTGTTGACTTTTTGCTGCTAATGTTTGTTTATAATATAAAGCGTGCATCAAACTAAGAATTCAATACTAATTACGAAATAACCAACTACCATTATTATGGCATCAAAACTGGTCTTAATACCGACTTACAACGAAAAAGAAAACATTGAAAGTATCATTCGTGCAGTATTTGCGCTGGAAGGTAATTTTCACATTTTAGTTATTGACGACGGCTCACCGGATGGTACGGCAGCAATCGTGAAAAAAATGATGCAGGAATTCCCTGACCGCCTTTTCATTCTGGAACGTGCAGGAAAACTTGGTTTGGGAACAGCCTACATTACCGGATTCAAATGGGCGCTGGAGCATGGTTACGACTATATTTTCGAAATGGATGCCGATTTCTCGCACAATCCGGAAGATTTGCCAAGACTTTATAATGCCTGTGCCAACGAAGGTGCGGATGTTGCTATCGGATCACGCTACGTGAGCGGTGTGAATGTGGTGAACTGGCCGATGGGACGCGTTTTGATGTCTTATTTTGCTTCGAAATACGTAAGATTTATCACCGGATTAAAAATTGCAGATACTACAGCCGGTTTCAAATGCTACAAACGCGAAGTGTTGGATACCATTGAATTGGATAAAATCCGCTTCAAAGGCTACGCATTCCAGATTGAAATGAAATTTACTGCCCATCAGTGCGGCTTTACCTTGAAAGAAGTGCCTATAATTTTTATCAACAGAAGATTAGGAACTTCCAAAATGAGCGGTGGAATTTTTGGTGAAGCATTCAGCGGAGTTATTAATATGAAACTCAAAAGCTTTACCCGAAAATATCCTCAGAAGAAAAGCTAATTGGTAGCAATAAAATAAAAACAAAAACCTATTGAATTATGAAGAAATTAATCAGAAATGCCAACATTGTCAATGAAGGACGAATATTCAAAGGTTCTGTTCTGATTGATGGTGAGATAATTGAGAAAATTTTTGAAGGCGAAGAAGAAATAAAAATCGAGGGTTCGGTAGAAAAAATCTCGGCTGAAGGACTTTGGCTGATGCCCGGCGTGATAGATGATCAAGTGCATTTTCGGGAACCGGGACTGACCTACAAAGGCGATATAACTTCAGAAAGCCGTGCTGCGGTGGCAGGCGGAGTGACTTCCTACATGGAAATGCCAAACACAAATCCGCAGACTACCACGCTGGAACTTTTGGAGGAAAAATATGCGATTGCATCCCTGAATTCCTATGCTAATTACTCGTTTTACATGGGTGCCACCAATACCAATATCCTGGAATTGGTCAAAGTAAATCCACGCGAAGTCTGTGGTATTAAGGTCTTTATGGGTTCATCTACCGGAAATATGCTGGTGAATGATTTGCAGGCATTGGAGCAAATTTTTGATGAATCGCCCACGTTGATAGCAACGCACTGCGAAGATGAAACGATTGTGCAGCAAAATTTGAATTTTTATAAACAAAATTTCAGCAAAAACATCGGATGCGAGTATCATCCATTAATTCGTTCGGAAGAAGCCTGTTATAAATCATCGTCATTTGCTGTAGAATTGGCGCATAAGCACAACAGCCGATTGCATGTGCTGCATCTTTCAACAGAAAAGGAATTGTCACTTTTTGAAAATGACAAACCGCTGAAAGATAAGATGATAACGGCAGAAGTTTGCGTGCATCACTTGTGGTTTTCCGATGAGGATTATAAAAAATACGGCAGTCGCATAAAATGGAACCCGGCAATCAAAAAAGCCTCTGACAGAGCAGCTTTGATTGATGCGGTGAATAACAATAAACTGGATGTAGTTGCAACCGATCACGCGCCGCACGATTGGAGCGAAAAAGCCGGAAATTGCTACAATTCATCTTCCGGTGGACCGCTGGTTCAGCATTCGCTTGTTACCATGCTTCAATTAGTGAAAAAAGGTAAATTCACGCTTGAAAAAGTAGTTGAAAAAATGTGTCATGCACCGGCAG
Organism: uncultured Paludibacter sp.; assembly: GCA_964498765.1. Classification (GTDB taxonomy): domain Bacteria; phylum Bacteroidota; class Bacteroidia; order Bacteroidales; family Paludibacteraceae; genus UPXZ01. Next base: position 17,261 of record CAZCIU010000021.1, read on the forward strand.
ATTTGTTCCGAATTGAAAAACGCGGTTACATCAGACCGGGATATTATGCCGATTTAGTTCTTGTTAATCCAAGTGCATCGAAAACAGTTTCGAAAGCAAACATTCTCTACAAATGCAACTGGTCGCCGTTTGAAGGAGAAACTTTTGATGCAAGCGTGGTGAGAACGATTGTAAATGGCGAAACGGTTTACAATAACGGCGTATTTAACGAAAAAGTAAGAGGTAAAAGATTGATGTTTGAGGTCTAAAAATCCTTTGACTATATATTTATTGCTGAAGAATATTTCACATAAAATTAAGAGTATATTTAACAAAAAACATCTGATTAAATCAGCGAATGGAAATACTAATATTATCAATTCTAATCTTATTAAACGGATTTTTTTCACTTTCAGAAATTGCAATTGTATCCAGTAAAACGGCTCGGCTGGAACAGCTTAGAAATACCGGAAATAAAGGAGCTGCCGTGGCGCTCAAACTTCGGGATAATTCAGAAATGTTTCTCTCAGCCGTACAGGTGGGAATTACCTTAGTGGGCTTAATTACAGGTGCTTACGGAGGAATGAACCTGGCGGATGACATCACGCCATTGATTGCCAAAATCGAATTTCTGCGACCCTATGCTTCGGCTGTTTCACTTATTCTAATCATGTTTTTGATTACCTACGTTTCCATCGTGATTGGTGAGTTGGTTCCAAAAACCATTGCACTTTCTAAACCTGAAAGTGTTGCCGTAAAAGTGGCACCGCTAATCAATTTTTTCAGCCGACTTTTCTATCCTTTTGTAAAATTGCTTTCCGGCTCTACGAAGCTGATTACCAGTGTTTTCGGTATCGAAAAACAGTCTGAACACATGACTGAATACGAATTGCGTCAGATGATTAAAACCGCTTCGCTCGAAGGAGTACTGGAAGAAGAGCAAACCGATATTCACGCAAAAGTCTTTAATTTTTCGGACAAACGCGCCAAACACATGATGACGCACCGCATTGAAGTTGAATGGATTGACTTGAATGAAACGGAAGAAGAAATTCGTCAAGATATTGACAACTGCCAGCACAGTAAAATCGTTTGTTCGCGCGAAAGTTTGGATAATCTGGTCGGCGTGCTACTTATTCGCGATTATTACAAAGCCCTATTAAGCGGAGAAGATTTTAAAGTAGAAGACCTGATTTTACAACCGGTAGTAATTCACGAAAAAACTTCGGCACCCAAAGTGCTAACACTGTTGAAGCAAAATAGCTCGCACTTCTGCGTGGTAGTGGATGAATACGGAGATTTCGAGGGAATTGTGACTTTCCACGATATTATGGAAAATCTGGTTGGTTTAATTCCGGACGAAGGCGAAATTGAAGAGCCGGATTATTTTGTACGTGATGATGGTACGGTGCTGATAAATGGTGATGCACAAATTGAGGTGCTTTCTGAAATTATTGAAGGCTTTGATGTTGATTTTGAACTGATTGACTATTCCACTGTAGCCGGATTTATTATTGACCAAATCAACGAAATACCGAAAGTAGGCGACAAGCTGGATTATCTCGATTTCGATTTTGAAATCATGGATATGGACGGCAACAGAATTGACAAGATTTTGATTAGTAAAAAAGGATTTGTTGAAGAATAACTGCTTTTCTCAAGATGATAAAAATACTCAAATTTCCCTTTTTAGTGCTTTTGGTGCTGCTTCTGACAAATTGTAGCGGTTCCAACAAAGAATACACTTTTAATAAAGGACAGGTTTTCGGCACTTATTATTCCATCACGTATCTGCATCCGAAAGGGCACGATTTGAAAGCGGCGATTGAGGAAAAATTCAAGGAATTTGACAATTCGCTTTCCACTTTTAATCCCAATTCGGTTATTTCCAAAATCAACCAAAATGACCCGACAATCCGTACGGATGCCTATTTTGACGCGATGTATCAGGTGGCGCATGAAGTTTCAGTGAAATCAGAAGGAGCATTTGATATTACGGTAGCACCGCTTGTAAATGCCTGGGGATTTGGTTTTGGCAATCACGATCACTCCATTTCACCTCAAGTGGATACGATTTTGCCTTATATCGGCTATCAGAAAATTAAACTGAAAAATCAGCGGATTGTTAAGCAAGATAATCGCACAATGCTCGATGCGAGCGCCATTGCCAAAGGGCAAAGTTGTGATGTGATTGCAAAATTGTTGGATGAAAACGGTTGCGATAATTATATGGTGGAAATTGGCGGCGAAGTTTACTGCAAAGGACTGAACCCGAAAGGCGAAAAATGGCACATCGGCATTGATAAGCCAACCGACGATCCGGCAAATGAACAAAGCGAACTGCAAACTATTCTGGCAATCAGCGGAGTAGGGATGGCAACTTCAGGAAATTATCGTCAATTTTACATCAAAGACGGGAAAAAATATGCTCACACGATTGATCCGCGTTCGGGATTTCCGGTAGATCATAATTTGCTGAGTGCTACGGTTATAGCGCCGGATTGTATGCAGGCAGATGCTTACGCAACGGCTTTTATGGTTTTGGGCGTAGAGCGAAGCTTGGAGATTTGCAATTCTTTTGCAGAAATCGACTGTTATTTAATCTACACCGATACTAAAGGCGAACTAAAAATCGTTTATACTAATGGATTTGAAAGATATTTCAATGAAGAGGTGTAAAAAACATTTTCAGATAAAGTGTAAATTATCCCAATCCGGCATTGAAAATCAGTACAAAAACAACAGTCATTTATCTAAAAAAACAAAAATTAGTTTTTAATTTGATATTAATTCACTAATTTTGCACCCTAAAATTCGTTATGAAGAAAAATATTTTTGCCATAGTAATCAGCCTGTTGATTTTCACCTCATGCAGTGAATATCAGAAGTTATTGAAATCTACTGATCCTGAGTTGAAATACGATAAGGCGGTGGAATATTATTCGGCAAAAAAATACGACAAAGCAATCTCACTTTTCAACGATATTTCCAGCTATTATCGCAATACGGATCGTGCTGAAATGGTTATAAATTACCTGGCAAAAGCACATATCGAGAAAAAAGATTATTATACCGCGACTGAATATTACAAAACATACATCAGAGCCTATCCACGTGGCAGATTTACGCAAGAAGCCAAATATATGCTGGCATATTGCTACTACCTGGACACGCCGGATGTAAGATTGGATCAAAGCACTACAGTTCAGGCAATTGCAGCATTTCAGGAGTATGTAGATTTATATCCAAATGCGGATAATATTGCGGAAGCAAATAAATATTTGCAGGAACTGAATGATAAACTGGCTGAAAAAGAGTTGATTAACTCGAATTTGTATTACGATTTGGGTACTTATTTGGGAAACAATTATCTTTCTGCAGTAATCGCGGCTGAAAACGCACTGAAAAGATATCCTTCAACTAAGCACCGTGAGGATTTAATGATTGTAATTTTGAAATCAAAATATCAGCAATCGCTTTATAGTGAAGAAAGTATGCGTGCCGACAGATACCAATCTACGATTGACGAGGCTTACACTTATAAAAACGAATATCCGCAAGGAAAATTTGTGAAACAAGCAGACGATATTCTGAAACATCTTGAAAAAATCATGCCTTCATTGAGCGTAAATTAAGATGTTTTTTTGAAGAATAAAGACCACATTTAGAAATAGAAAATTATAGATATAATATGGATTATAAAAAAATTAATGCGCCGACTTCTACCGTAACCCGTGACATGAACACGCTGAGCGAAAACGTAGGGAATGCTTACGAAACTGTAGTAATCATTGGTAAACGCGCAAACCAAATTGATCAGGAAATCAAAGTAGAATTGGATAAAAAACTGCAAGATTTTGCTTCTTATTCTGATAGCATTGAGGAAGTTTTCGAAAACCGCGAGCAGATTGAAATTTCTCGTTTTTATGAGAAAATGCCGAAAGCGACACTTTTTGCAATGCAGGAATTTATTGAAGACAAAGTTTTCTACCGCAATCCTGTAAAAGACAAACTAAAAAAATAATTTACTCAGCGAGTAAAATGACTGACTGTTTCTTGTTCGTGAATTCGAACAAGAAACTTTTATTTTAAACTATCCAAACTGAAAAATTTATACGAAATCAAGATAATTTACGTTTTAAGCTTGAAATATGTCTTGTAAAAAATGAAATTGAAAAATCTACTCTCGATATTTTTATTTATTCTTTCCGTTGGCTTTGCCAGTTCGCAAGAATTGAATTGCAATTTGCAGATAAATTCCGATAAAATTCAGGGAACCAATAAATCTGTGTTTAACACATTGCAAACGGCTGCCACTGAATTTATGAACAATCGGCGCTGGACCGAACTGGCATACGAAGACAACGAGCGGATTGAGTGCAATATAAGTATTATCATCAATTCGGTGGATGGCGATAATTATTCAGCAGAAATGGTGGTACAATCGCGTCGTCCGGTTTTCAATTCCTCTTACACTACAACTTTACTCAACCATCGGGATAAAAAATTCAATTTTACTTACACCGAATTTGAAACGCTTGAATTCAACGAAAGCAATCTGAATTCCAGTCTTACGGCAGCTTTGGCATTTTACGCCTATCTGATTATCGGTTACGATATGGATAGTTTTTCACGCCTGGGCGGAACACCATACTTCAAAGCTGCAGAAAACATCGCTTCGCAAGCGCAAAGCACGGAATGGAGCGGCTGGAGAAGCATCGAAAAAGATTGGAACAGATACACCGTGATAAATAATATCATGGACGAAGCTTTCAAAAAATACCGCGAATATTTCTACGAATATCACCGCTTGGGCTTGGACGAAATGTCTGTCAATGCAACGAACGGACGCGCAAAAATAGCCGGTGGAATGTCTGTGTTGCGTGATGCTTACCGCGCCAGACCCATGTCAGTATTGATTTCGCTTTTCCTGGATGCCAAAAACGACGAAATTATCAATATTTTCAAGCAGGGAACTTCGCAGGAAAAAGAAAATGTCATTGAAATTTTGACTACGGTAAATCCTGCACAAACCAACCGTTACGAACAAATTAATCGGAAATAATTCTGATTTCTCACTGATTTTTGGAATTTTGCCTTCGGAATTATACCTTTGCAAATTAATTTCAAATCTGAAAAATGCTACAATCTCTATCGATTTACAATTACGCTTTAATCACTGAGCTGCACATTGATTTTAAGGCCGGAATGTCTGTGCTTACAGGCGAAACCGGAGCCGGAAAATCCATCATCATGGGTGCTTTGTCATTGGTGCAAGGGCAGCGAGCCGATACGCGCGTAATCCGTGAAGGCGAACAAAAATCGGTAGTGGAAGCGGTTTTTGATTTGAAAAATTATAGTTTAAATTCGTTTTTTGAGGAGAATGAATTGGATTATTCAGAAACCTGCATTGTTCGGCGCGAAATTACCACAAACAGCAAATCCCGAGCTTTTGTAAACGATACGCCTGTGTCACTGAATTTGTTGCGAGAATTAAGTAATCGATTGATTGATATTCATTCGCAGCACGAAAATCTCTTACTTTCTACCGAAAATTATCAATTGCAATTAGTGGATGCAGTGGCTGAAAATAATGCTGAGTTAAGCGATTATTTTTCAGCTTTTGAACTGTGGAATAAAGCAAAATCGGAGCTAAATAAACTGAAAAAAGAAGCAGAACGACAAACGGCAGATTTGGATTATCTGCAGTTTCAGCTTACGCAATTAGAAGAAGCAAAATTAATCTCGGGTGAGCAAGCAGAACTGGAAGCCGAGCAGGAAATGCTTAGCCACGTAGAAGAAATCAAATCCGGCCTGCAAACGGCCGATTTTCTGCTGACAAATGAAGATGGAAATGTGCTGAAATCGGTAAAGGATATTACAAATTCAATTGAAAAAATCAAGTCTTTTCTTACGCAAGGTGAAAATTGGGCTGAGAGATTGGAGACAATTTTGATTGACTTAAAAGACATTTCCTACGATATTTCTACCACACAAAACGAACTGGAATTTAATCCAAAACGCTTGGAATTTTTGGATAATCGTATTAGTTTGCTGCTTTCTTTACAGAAAAAATTCAAAGCAGAAACAGTAGAGGAATTGATTGAAATCCGAGATTCGTATCGTGCGCAGTTAGGCAGAATTGATAATTTTGATGAAGTGCTGAAAGAGGCAGAAAAGCAAGTGAAATTGGCTTTGGATGTGCTGAAGGTAAAAGCAAAAATTCTCTCGGAAAGTCGAAAAAAGGTAAAATCAACTATAGAAACGTTTTTAGTTGAAAAGCTGCTCAAACTTGGAATGCCGAATGTGAAATTTGTGGTGAATTTCAAAGAATTGTCTGAATTTACGGAGAAAGGGAATGATTTAGTAGAATTTTTATTTTCAGCCAATAAAAACCGTTCGGTTCAGCCTGTCGCAGAGATTGCTTCCGGTGGTGAAATCTCCCGTTTGATGCTGGCAATCAAATCCTTATTGGTCAAAAAATCCGATCTACCAACCATTGTTTTTGATGAAATAGACACCGGAGTTTCCGGCGAAATAGCAGGCAGAATGGGCGATATTATGCAGCAAATGAGTGAAAATACGCAAGTGCTGGTCATTACCCACTTGCCACAAATTGCTGCAAAAGCCACTTCGCATTTTCTGGTTTACAAAGACAATTCCGGCAAATCAACCGAAACATTTATCCACCCACTATCCGCCGACGAACGTGTGCAAGAACTTGCGGCTATGCTTAGCGGAAAAACGATTACCGAAGCAGCGCTGATGAATGCAAGGGAATTGTTGAAGTAGGGAATTGTATATCTTTTTTGCTTTTACATCCTTTATGTTAACTTTTAACTTAACGAATATCTCCCCGCTCGCGCGGATATTCATCCGTGCGTTGCTTGAAAAGCAATTATACAATTAAGATTTTATTCAACAAAGCTTTTTCACTTGCATAATTAATAGCATTGTTGTACAATATTGCTCCGGCTTAAATGCAAACTGTCTTCCACAGGACTGCTGCGCATGCCATTCTGCATTCGGTATTTTTTCCTGCTCTAACGACTAGCGCACGGATAAATATCCGCACGAGCAGGGCCATTATTGTTTCATATTAATTTTATTCCTTGCTTTTCAAGTTTGTCAGCACCTGTCAGAACTCCAAAAATCCCTATTTTTCTTGTCGCCAATTTATTGTGAATGTGATACTTTAATTTTCTTGAAGTCGCTTGAATTTCTGTCCAATCCCAAGCATTTACTTTTCCGTTGAATGTTGTTGAACTTTCATTTTTCAATGCACCGCTTTCGCTAAAATGTCCAATGTGTGATTGGTTAAGTTCGTTGTTCTTAAGTCCACCGAAATAGAGTTGTATTAGTCCCCAACCGTCTGTTGAATAGCGAAAAGTATGTCCGTTACAATGTTTTGGGTCAAGGTCAATTTTTCTGAATAAAGGTTTGCCTTTGTGTCTTGGTGCCCAAAGTTGAAAGGTCACAGCGAATTTATCTCCGTTGTCAAGGTCAAATTTTGATGATATTTCGGCAACATTTTTATATTGGCAAATCTCTTGTCCGTATTTAGAACCTAAGTCGTAAACAAGCAGGTCCGTATCCTTGAAAATGAATTCAAGAATTTCCAATTTGTCTGCTTTGTCTGCGAAAAAGTCGTAATTCATTCTATATGTTGTCTGTTGTTTAGCCTTCGTTTAGCCTTGCTGGTAACGCACAACTATACGCACTTTTCCTAAAAATCATGTGATTTTGTTAAAATATTTAATTGTTATTTCAATACCGTAATTTCAAGTAAATTTTTTAAATGAAAGAAAACATTTTTACTCTGAAGCGAGTGTACAACTAGTTATTACCTTATTTTGCATGTTTACCTAAAAGCAACAAAAAAACCGCTCAGTTGAGCGGTCTCTTTAATTTGTGTGATTTGCAATAATTCGCGTAATTCGAATTATTAGAATGTCATCGCTTCCTTCAAAATTCGATTTACTTCGTCGTTGATTGATTGAGCAAATTCATCTACGGTCTGTGTGAATTGGTCGCCACCGCCTTGTTTACGAACGGAGACTTCGCCGTTTTCAGCTTCTTTTTCACCTACAATCAGCATATAAGGAATACGTTTCAACTCGTTATCACGGATTTTACGGCCTACTTTTTCGTTGCGCTCGTCCACAGTTACACGGATATCCTGTGCATCCAGTTTTTTGGCCACTTCGTTGGCGTAATCGTTGTGTTTTTCACTGACAGGCAGAATTACAACTTGTTCGGGTGTCAACCAAAGCGGAAATTTTCCGGCTGTATGCTCAATCAGAACAGCTACGAAACGTTCCATCGAACCAAACGGTGCACGGTGAATCATTACCGGACGGTGTTTTAGGTTATCTTCGCCGGTGTATTCCAGTTCGAAGCGTTCCGGAAGATTATAGTCCACCTGGATAGTTCCAAGCTGCCATTTACGTCCGATTGCATCTCGTACCATAAAGTCAAGTTTTGGTCCGTAGAAAGCAGCTTCACCCAGTTCCACTACAGCTTTCAGACCTTTTTCTTCGCAAGCTTCAATGATGGATTGCTCGGCTTTTTCCCAGTTTTCATCGCTACCGATGTATTTTTCTTTGTTTGCCGGGTCGCGAAGTGAAATCTGAACTTCCACATTGGTAAAATCCAATGCTTTGAAGATGATATTGATAATATCCATTACTTTCAAAAACTCATTTTTCACCTGATCCGGACGACAGAAAATATGTGCATCGTCTTGTGTAAACGAACGAACACGTGTAAGTCCGTGAAGTTCACCACTTTGTTCGTAACGGTACACCGTTCCAAATTCCGCCATACGCACCGGAAGATCTTTGTACGAACGAGGTTTGTGCTTGTAAATCTCACAGTGGTGCGGACAGTTCATCGGTTTTAGCAAGTATTCTTCGCCTTCTTCAGGAGTGTGAATAGGCTGGAATGAATCTTTGCCGTATTTTGCATAGTGACCGGAAGTTACGTAAAGCAGTTTATTTCCGATATGCGGAGTGATTACTTGCTGATATTCGTATTTGCGTTGGATGCGTTTCAGGAAATCTTCCAGACGAAGACGCAGCGCGGTTCCTTTCGGGAGCCACATGGGCAGACCTTTTCCTACCGTTTCGGAGAACATAAAAAGTTCCAGTTCTTTTCCGATTTTGCGGTGGTCGCGTTTTTTGGCTTCTTCCAGCATCACTAGGTATTCATCCAGCATTTTTTTCTTCGGGAAAGTAATGCCGTAAATACGAGTAAGCTGTTTGCGTTTTTCGTCGCCACGCCAGTATGCGCCGGCTACGCTAAGCATTTTAATGGCTTTAATTTCGCCGGTATTTTTTAAGTGCGGACCACGACAAAGGTCGGTAAAATTACCTTGTGTGTAAAGTGTAATTGTTCCATCTTCCAGGTCGGAAATTAGTTCCGTTTTATACTCATCACCTTTAGCTTCAAATAGTTGCAGAGCTTCGGCTTTTGAAATGTCTTTACGAACAATGGCTTCTTTGCGAGCAGCCAATTCTATCATTTTATTTTCAATCGTCTGCAAATCACTTTCTTTGATTACAGCCGTTCCGGGATCTACATCGTAGTAAAATCCGTTTTCAATGGCAGGACCGATACCGAATTTGATGCCGGGATAAAGTTCCTGAAGCGCTTCTGCCATTAAGTGAGCCGAACTGTGCCAGTAAGCGTGTTTACCTTCGGAGTCGTCCCATTTATAGAGAACGATAGATGAATCACTGTTGATAGGGCGGGAGAGATCCCATGTGTCTCCGTTTACACCGATGGATAGCACGTCTTGTGCAAGTCTGGAACTGATGCTTTCGGCAATTTCGTGTCCGGTAACGCCGGATTCGTACTGACGGACATTTCCGTCGGGGAATGTAATGTTAATCATATTTTTTACCTTACAAATGGTTTTCAAAAATTGAGTGCAAAGATAGTAAGAAAACTTGGAAGATTGAAGACGAAAGTATGAAGATTTGCTGATGAGAGTGAAGGATTAGCACATAATATGACAATACAAAATTTCATAAAGCAGAAAATGAGAAATCTGCTTTATGAATTGAGAAAAATTTAGAAAAATCAAGTGAAATTAATCCTTTACATATTTTTCAATGTATACTAAATCGTTAAATTCCCGATATAATTCAATGGTTTCTTTGGTAAGTATGTCCAATGGCAAAATATTGGCAATCTCAACCGGGATTTTGTAGATAAGATGCTCGATCAAAAACTTCATAGCCAGATAACCTTGACGCTCCGGTTTTTGACCAATCAAAAAGTCGATTTGACCTTTTTTAAGCGCTTTGGTGTTGGCATCCGTTAAGTCCACGCAGACTAATTTGATGTTCGTTATCTTTTTCTTTGTCAGATAGTTGGCTATCACGTTTCCGCGTGAATTAAGCACTACAATTCCTCCGATATTTTTATTTTCTTCAAAAAAGGCATCAAAGACTTTTTCGTTGGTTTCGGGTTCTGTTGCTGAAAAAGGAATACGTAAAATCGCATTTTTCAACTTATTTTCTTTCAAATAATCGTAAAAACCGTTTTTACGCAAAATCGTAGAATTCGCACTTTCATTTCCTACACGCATGGCCTGCATAATGCCGATATCTTTTCCTTTCTCAATAATGGCATTCAGAAGTTTGCACATCAAATATCCGGAAATGTAGTGATTAGCTGAAAAATAGGCTAGAGGGTAAGTTTCTTCTACATTCGAATCGACAAATACGAACGGAATTTCTTTGTGCTTCAGCTGATTACAAAATTCTTTGGTTTCATTTTGGTAAATCGGACCAATTATAACTGCATCAAATTCTAGTTTCAGTGCATTTTCAAAAACCTTGCGGCAATCATATACATCATATTGATTGTAAGTGATTTTTTTGCAGTTTACCGAAATGTTTTCATATTCGTCAAGTGCACGCTGTATGCCTTTGTAGATACTGGACCAGTATTCTCCGGCAGAAAATTTGGGAGAAATAAACAGAATATTGTAGGTTTTCTTCAAAGAGATGCTGGACATGTGGATATTTGGACGATAATTTACCTCCTTCAATACATTTTCCACAGCTTCACGGCTTTTTTCAGACACATTTCCTCTGCCATGAATTATTCTGTCAACAGTTCCCGGCGATACTCCGGCTAACTTTGCAATATCTTTAATCCTTATTCTCTTTTGCATATCTGGGCCAAAATTAATTTTCAAAGAATGCACAAAAATAGCAATTTATATTTGATATTCTAAAAATTGGGTATAAAATGAAAAATTATATGCAATTTTTTGTCTGTTCGTAATATTTACTCTATTTTTATATTTGAATTATTTATTTAAATGACCTTCTCCTTAATCAATTTTTAATTTTAAAAAATGAAGAAATTCAAATTTTCTCTGATTTGTAATTTGCTGAAAGTATCCTCTACAATATCTTAAAACATTATTTTAAGTTTGTATTTTCAATTGTTCTTTTTGTAGAATAAATCTAAATAATATCACCTAAATCTCGTTTTAACTTTTTTTATAACTTTAAATTTTTCTGTTACTATCATTCACACTATTTTTGTGCACGTGAACAATGTGTACGTACACAGTTTGAAATTTGAAAGTATTTTATTAATTTTCAGTCTCAATTGAAGTGCATTTTGAAACACATTTTTATATTTCTATTTTTTCTACCTTTTTATTAAATTAATCTCGAAATAATACATTTTTTATTCAACAAAATCTAGTTGTATGAGAACACTTAAAAACCTAATGTATGTGTTTACTTTTGTATTCTTTTTATTTTCAGCCAATGCAATGTACGCAGCAACTGAAATAAATGCAGAAATGCAACAAGCTGCAAGAGTAATCAAAGGAAATGTTAAAGCTGATAACGGCGAACCGCTGATTGGTGTTTCAGTAACACCCGTTGGGACAGCAGGAGTAGGTGCAGTTACCAATCTTGATGGTGATTACACGCTGAATGTGCCAGTCGGAACAAGAAGTCTTCAGTTTTCCTACGTGGGAATGAAAACCCAAATAATTGACATTGAAAATAGAACAACTATTAATGTTACATTGGCTGAAGACGCAGTTGGTCTGAATGAAGTGGTTGCAATCGGTTACGGCACAACTCGCAGAAAAGACTTAACAGGTTCCGTATCTTCTGTAAATGCACAAACACTTGCCGGAATTCCTGTAGCATCGCCAACCGAAGCACTGACAGGAAAAATGGCCGGAGTGCAAATTACTTCTACAGAAGGCTCACCGGATGCAGAAATGAAAATTCGTGTTCGTGGTGGCGGTTCTATTACTCAAAGTAATGAGCCACTTTTCATTGTTGATGGTTTCCCGGTAAATTCTATTTCCGATATTCCACCTTCCGATATTGAAAGCATAGATGTTTTGAAAGATGCTTCTTCTACAGCTATTTATGGTTCTCGTGGAGCAAATGGTGTGGTGATTGTAACTACAAAATCCGGTCAATCCGGCAAAGTAAATGTAAGTTACAACGCTTATTTTGGTTTAAAGAAAATAGCCAATATGCTGAATGTGTTGGAACCATACGACTACGTAAAATGGCAGTATGAATTGGCAGCATTGAAAAGCACAGCTGATATGAATAATTATATTTCATTTTTTGGAAATTTCCAGGATTTGGATTTGTATCAGAACATTCCTTCTAATAATTGGCAAGATTTGACTTTCGGTCGAACCGGAAATACATTTAATCATAATGTAAATGTAAACGGTGGAACCAATAAAATGAAATATGCTTTTAGCTATTCGCACATGAATGACAAGGCTATTATGCAGCAATCGAAATATAATCGTGATAATTTAAGCCTGAAACTGAATAATAAACTTGCCGAAAATCTGACTTTGGATTTATCCGCTCGTTTTTCTAACACGGATATTTTTGGTGGCGGTGCAAACGACACAAAAAGTACGTATGATTCAGACAGACGATTGAAATATTCGGTTATTTATACACCGATACCATTGAGTAATCTGGATGAAACTGCCGGAAGTGCCGATGATGATTTGGGTAACTTATATAATCCATTGGTTTCAATTGATGATAATGCGCGTGAGCAAAATCGTAAAACATGGAACCTTGGAGGTAGTTTGACTTGGGAAGCAGTGAAAAATCTACGCTTGAGAACTGAAGTGGGAATGGATGATAATACCTTTGAAGACAAACGTTACTGGGGATTAACTACATATTATATTAAGAACGTTCCGGCTTCTGCTAATCAAAATAAACCAGCAATTCAGCTGGTAAACAGAAAAGGGACAACTTATAGAAAAAGTAACACTGTAAGCTATAATTTCAAAGATGTTTTGCCTGAAAATCACGGAATGGATGTGATGGTTGGTCATGAATTTATCACTGCTCAGCAAAAAACGCTGACTGACATCGTTCATGGTTTCCCGGAAAGCTTTACTTCCAGTGATGCTTGGAAACTTTCTACGCAGGGAGTTCCTTTCAGTATCGATAATTTCTACAATGAAGACGATAAACTGCTATCTTTCTTCGGTCGTGCGAATTACGACTTTATGAGTAAATATTTGCTTAGTGTTACCTTCCGTGCAGATGCATCATCAAGATTTAACAAAGCAAACAGATGGGGATATTTCCCATCAGCAGCAGCTGCCTGGCGTATTTCTTCAGAACCATTTATGGAAAATACTCGCAGCTGGTTGGATGACCTGAAACTGAGATTTAGTTATGGTACTGCCGGAAATAACAACATTCCGACCGGACAACTTACTCAAAACTACATTTCCAGCGCAACATCCTGGATTAATGGATACAGCAGTTATTGGGCACCTTCAAAAACAATGTCAAATCCGGATTTGAGATGGGAAACAACCATTACCAGAAACTTGGGTTTGGATTTTACAACTTTGAGAAGTCGTTTGAGCGGCTCTGTTGAAGCATATATCAATTCAACAAAAGATCTTTTGATTCGCTTCCCGGTTTCCGGAACTGGATATGATTATCAATATCGTAACATGGGAAATACAGAAAACCGAGGTTTGGAATTTTCTGCAAATTACATTGCAATTGACAGCAAAAATTTTGGTTTGACATTGAATGCCAATATTGGATTTAATAAAACTAAAATCACAAGTTTAGGAATTATGGACGATTTTGGTGCTGAAACATATTGGGCATCTTCTGAAATTGGTTATGATTACTGGGTTGCAGTTGGTGGAGCAGTAGGACAGATGATTGGTTATCGTTCGGATAGCAGATACGAAGTTGGCGACTTTGAAAGTGTAGATGCGAACGGAAACTGGACACTGAAAGATGGCGTTGCCAATGCTTCTGCAGTGGTAGGAACCATCAGACCGGGAAGTATGAAACTGAAAGATTTGAACGATGATGACGTTATTACAAATGACGACCGTGAAATTATTGGTGATGCAAATCCGGTTCATACAGGCGGTTTTAATCTGAATGCACGAGTTTATAATTTTGACTTGGGAGCAGGATTTAACTGGAGTGTAGGAAATGATATTTACAATGCCAATAAAATTGAGTTTACTCAAACCGGGAAATACCAGTTCCGTAATATGATTGATATTATGGCTGATGGTAATCGCTGGACAAACCTTCGTGCCGATGGAACAATTTCCAACGATCCGGCTGAATTGACAGAAATGAACAGAAATACGACTATGTGGTCGCCTTATACAGCTAGAATGGTATTTAGCGATTGGGCAGTTGAAAAAGCATCTTTCCTTCGTTTGAATACCTTGACTTTGGGTTATACTTTACCAAAATCTGCTTTAAATGCAATGAAACTTCAAAATTTAAGACTTTATGTAACCGGTTACAATGTATTTGTATTGACAAATTATTCCGGCTACGACCCTGAAGTATCAACCATGCGAAGCACGAATTTAACTCCGGGCGTAGATTATTCGGCCTATCCAAGAAGTCGTCAGATTGTATTTGGATTAAACTTAAACTTCTAATCATTAAAAAAGACATTATAACATGAAACGATCTATTTTTATATACTTAATAGTACTATTTTTGGGTGGCTTAGTGTCCTGTGATATGGAAGCTCCAACTCAATCGACGATGGATGAATCGGTGATTTTCTCTACTCGTGCACTAGCTGAAGCTTCTGTAATGGGCATTCACCAATCATTTGCTGAAACAAATTCGTACCGCGGAAGATACATTCCGTTTTATGGAATAAACTCTGATGTGGAATGGATTAATAATACTCCGCTTACCGGTGCCGGAATTGCCGACGATGGAAAATATGCATTGACCGGATTTTCGCCAAGTCCTACCAATACTCAGATGAATACTACTAACAATGCTTGGGCAAAATTCTACGAAGGAATAGAGCGGGCAAATTTATGTATTCGTGGTTTGAGAAATTTTGGAAATACGGAAAGTGATCCTGCAATGGCACAACTTTTGGGCGAAGCACTTACATTACGTGCAGTGATTTATCTGGATTTGGTAAAAGGCTGGGGAGATGTTCCGGCACGTTTTGAACCGATTGATACTGAAACTCTTTACTTGCCTCGTGCAGACAGAGATGTTATTTACAAACAAATTTTGGCAGATTTGCAAGAAGCTGTAGATTTAGTGGCCTGGCCAAATGAAACTGCAGTGACTTCAAGCACAGAGCGTGTAAACAAAGCTTTTGTAAAAGGAATGCAGGCACGTGTGGCGCTATATGCTGCCGGATACAGCCAGCGCAAAGACGGAATTCGTAGAAGTACTGATCCTGAACTAAGCGTACAAAATATGTACACTTTGGCTATGAATGCTGCTCTTGACGTTATTAATAGTGGAACAACTGTTTTGGGTGGATTTGAAGAAAATTTCCGTTTACTTTGTCAGGACAATGTAAAAGCCGGAAAAGAATCACTTTGGGAAATTCCATTTTCAGATGGTCGCGGACGTGTACTTTACACATTTGGCATCAAGCACCAAAGTGTTGACCAATACACTGCACAAGCGCAAGGCGGTGTGAACGGACCACTTCCAAACCTTTTCTATGACTATGATGTAGAAGATATCAGACGCGATATTACTTGTATTCCTTATGAATGGTCGAGAGAAAATCCGTCTAAACAACAATTGCGAACTGTTCGCTCCTGGTGTTTTGGAAAGTTGAGATATGAGTGGATGAATCGTCGAGTTACATCAACGAATGATGATGGTATCAACTGGCAATATATGCGTCTGGCAGATGTGTATATGATGGCTGCTGAAGCAATAAACGAATTAAATGGCCCGGCATCAGCTGCTCCGTATTTGAAAGCAGTTCTGGATCGTGCATTACCGGCAGCAAAAGTGACTGCATACATGCAAACTGCTTCTGCTAGCAAAGAGAATTTCTTCAAAGCAATTGTAGATCAACGCGCATTTGAATTTGCAGGAGAATCGCTTAGAAAAGCTGACCTAATTCGTTGGAATTTACTGAAAGTAAAAATGGATGAAGCTAAAGTGAAAATGACGCAATTAGCAAACAGACAAGGAGCTTATTCAGACTTACCTGAAAAATTGTATTTCAAAACTGGAAACGACGGTGAAACTTTAGTTATCTATGGTTTGAACCACGGCGATACAGATGAAATCGGAGCTTCTTTAGGATATGATGGAAATCAGATTTGGATTGGAACTGACAGACTTACACCGGAATTAATCAACTCATTGTATCAGAAAAATCCGGATGAAAATCAATTCTGGCCAATCTGGCAAACCTTTATTGACAGCAGTAACGGACAATTGACTAACTAATAAATCAGTAGAAAAATTATGAAGACACTAAATAAAATAATCTATATTCTCGGTCTGATTTTGGCTATAAATATGGTCAGTTGTACAGAGCCGGCTGATGAAATTACAGATATTGATTATGCACGTGCATTTTCTCCGCTTGAATTAAAAGCTTATGTGAGAAATCAGGTAAATGTGGAATTAAACTGGACTGCAACGAAAGCAGATTCGTATGTGGTGGAAGTTTTCAAAAATGACAGTTTAGCTTTTACTGGAACTCCTGTTCTTACTTTTGACAATGTAAAAGCTACTGATATACCTTATACAATCTACGGACTGGATGGAGCTACTCCATATTCTTTTCGTGTAAAAGCAAAATTATCAGAAACTGCCGATTCTAAGTGGAGCGGAGTTTATATCAAAACTCAGGCTGAAAACATATTCCTTCCATTTTTGGATACGGATATTCAGGCGAATTCTGTGACTTTGCGCTGGACGCCAAGTCCAAAAGTAACTCGGGTTACTGTTGAATTGACGGATGGAGTTGTTGTTTCTCACAACTTAACTGCTGAGGAAATTGCATCGGGAACAGCGGTGATTTCAGGACTTACCGGCGAAACAGATTATATTGCAAAGATTTTTAATGGTGATGTACAGCGTGGCAGAACTACGTTTACTACGTTTTTGGACTTAGGAAATGCAATTCCTGTAGAGCCAACGGATGACTTTATTGCCATGCTTGCAGCAGCAAAAAGTGGTGATGTATTCGCATTGTTCCCGGGAACTTATGGTGCTTCAAGCAAATTTGTAGTTCCAACGAATGTTGAAATCAAAGCCGTTTATCCAAATGACAAACCAATTCTTCATGGATATTTCTCTGTGGAAAATAACACTTCGCTTAATCTGAAAGATCTCATAATTGATGGCTCCGGATTAGCGGATGGAAATCAGGCTGTGATTTTTGCTACTGCAGGTGCTAATTATGGTGAAATAAAAATTGATGGCTGTGAAGTTAAAAATAACGTGAAAGGATTATTCTACTTAAATGTAGCTTCTGTAGTAGATGCATTTATCATAAATAACTCAATAATTCATAATATTGAATGTGCTGGAGGCGACTTCATGGATAACAGACAAGGTGCAATCAAAAATCTGACTTTGTCAAATAGTACGGTTTACGCTAGTGTGTTGGCCCGCGATTTTGTAAGATACGATAACACATCAGCTGCTTTCCCTGAAATTTCTCCAATTATCAATATTGTGAATAATACGTTGGATGGAGTTTCCAACGATGCTGCAAGAAGATTGCTATACATACGTGTTGCTGGTGCAACTATTAATTTCACGAACAATATCGTGACAAATACGGTAGGAAACTTCTCTAACCAGAGTTCAACTCCGGTTCCGACATTCAGTAATAATAACTATTTCAATGCTCCGGCATTGTTTACCGGTGGCTCGGACGTAGCAAGATTTTTCGATGACTTGGCCAGCAATCTGGATCCACAGTATGCTGCTCCGGCAAGTGGTAATTTCAAAGTTTCCAATCAAACAATCATCGACAAAGCCATTGGCGATCCGCGTTGGTTGAAATAATCGTTTTTTCATCAAAGCAATTCTGAGCGTAGGGTTCAGAATTGCTTTTTTATCTTTCTCATCATGCAAAAGTTTCATTTACAACAGTTTTCAAAATTAGTCTTACTTGTTTTTATTGCAAGTATGAGTATCTCATGCGCTACTCAAAAATCAGTAAAAAGTTCGTATAAATACGATTATTTATATGAAAATCTGCCTTTTGACATGCCAAAAGTGCAAGTTCCGGTTTTTACAAATAATAAAGTTAATTTATTAGATTTTGGTGGAGTGGGAGATGGGATTACCATGAATACGGATGCTTTTGATAAGGCCATGCAGTCACTTTCTGAAAAAGGCGGTGGAACGCTAATCGTACCCAAAGGTGTTTGGTTTACGGGGCCAATCGTTTTCAGATCCAATATTAATATGCATTTGGAGAAAGGTGCGCTGATCCTTTTCTCGCCTGATTTTGATTTGTATCCATTGGTAGAAACTGTGTTTGAAGGTCTGGATACTCGCAGATGTCAATCGCCGATTTCCGGTAGAAATCTGGAAAATATCGCTATTACAGGTTATGGTGCGATTGATGGTTCGGGTGAAGCATGGCGCCCTTTGAAAAAAGAAAAAGTTACCGAACGCAAATGGAAACAAGTTGTGGCTTCCGGAGGAGTTGTGAGAAATAAAAATTACTGGTTTCCATCCGAAAGTTCGTTGAAAGGTTTTGAAATCAGTGATATGAATGTTCCTCGCAAAGACCTATCCGAAGCTCAATGGATGGAAATTCGTGATTTCTTGCGTCCGGTAATGGTTAGTTTTATTGAGTGTAAAAACGTTTTTTTGCAAGGTGTACTTTTTGAAAATTCTCCTGCGTGGAATATTCATCCATTGATGTGCGAAAATGTAATTGTGGATGGAATTTATGTGAAAAATCCAAGTTATTCGCAAAATGGCGACGGTATTGACCTTGAATCATGCGTGAATTCACTGATTGTGAATAGTACTTTTGATGTGGGTGACGATGCTATTTGTATTAAATCCGGAAAGGATGAAGACGGTCGTCGTCGTGCTCGTCCAACGGTAAATCTGATTGTGGATAATTGTAAAGTTTTCCACGGACACGGTGGTTTTATCGTAGGAAGTGAAATGTCCGGTGGTGTGAAAAATGTATCAGTTTCCAATTGTCAGTTTCTGGGAACGGATGTAGGGTTGCGCTTCAAAAGCACGCGAGGGCGCGGTGGTGTAGTGGAAAATATTTATATCTCAGATATTTACATGTTTAATATCGCCACAGAATCGTTCTTGTTTGATTTGTATTATGGCGGGAAATCAGCTTCCGAATCACTGGCTGATGGCGACGAAACGCCAAAAGAACAAGTTCTTCCTCCAGTAACGGAAGAAACTCCTGTTTTCAGAAATATTTTTGTAGAAAATATCGTTTCCAGAAACGCGCGTAGAGCACTTTTATTCAACGGCTTGCCGGAAATGAACATCGATAATATCCATTTGAAAAATGCATTTATCACATCTGAAATTGGTGCTGAACTCTCCGAATCGAAAGATATTGTTTTTGAAAATGTGACGGTAATTCCTAAAAAAGGTCCAGCGTTTAATCTCAATAACGTGAAAAACTTCAAAGCGGATGAATTGAATTTTGATGAAAAAAACTCAAAAAACGCCATTCGGGTTGAAGGAAAAAATACGAAAAATATCAACTTGCCAAAGTTTGCAACTGACGTTGTAGAAATAGCTCCCGAAGTAAATAAATCGGAAGTTAAAAACTAAGATTTATATGCGTAATTTGCAGAAATATAGATTTTTAGCATTTCTTGGTTTAGCTCTTTTGCTGATTGCATCTGCTCCTAAGCAAGTCCGAATTCTTATGGCCGGCGACTCGACCATGGCGGATAAAGTTGCGACCAAAACTGCCACTGATAGCCTGACCGGAAAATCATTTGAAGTGCCATTTTTAGAGCGTGGCTGGGGACAGTTACTGCCGGAATTTATCAACGAAAAAGCCATTGTAAAAAATTACGCCAAAAATGGAAGAAGTACTCGAACTTTTATTGAAGAAGGACTTTGGACAGAGTTGATTAACAATACGCAAAAAGGCGATTTTGTCATTATTCAGTTTTCTCACAACGATGTTTCTGTGGAGAAAAAAGATCGATACACCAATCCGGTTCAGTTTCGCTTAAATTTCACAGCTTTCGTACAGGAAGTTAAAGCCAAAGGTGCCACTCCTGTTCTTTGTACGCCGGTTGCCCGAAGAAAATTCAATAAAAATGGTCAGCTCGAACCAACGCACGGCGACTATCCAAACATCATCCGAAACATTGCGAAACAGTACAAAGTTCCGTTGATTGATATGGAAAAACGAACATCGGATTGGCTACAAAGTGAAGGTGTGGAAGCCAGCAAGAAGTATTTTCACAAATTTGCGCCCGGCGAAAGTCGGCTTTATCCGAACGGATTGGATGATAACACGCATTTCAACGAACTTGGTGCTAGAATTGTGGCCGGATTTTTCGCAGAAGAAATTAAAAATCAACGAATTAAAGGATTTACAAAACTCTTGAAATAAGAATTACATTTTCAGAGTATTCAAAAATAAACACATGAAATATATTTTTACTATATCGGTATTAGCTTTATTCTCAACTATTTTCTCATCTAATATTCTCGCTCAAACGCCTGCATTTCCTGGTGCAGAAGGTGCCGGAATGTACACGACCGGCGGTAGAGGAGGAACTGTTTTGTTTGTTACCAAACTTGCGGATGATGGTACAGAAGGAACTTTGCGATGGGCAATCAATCAGTCGGGAGCACGGACAATTGTCTTCAAAGTTTCCGGAACTATCGCCCTGACAAGCCGACTCAGAATTAGAAATGGTAACCTCACCATTGCGGGACAAACCGCTCCCGGAGACGGTATAACGCTGAAAAATTACGAAACTTTTATAGATGCGGACAATGTGATTATTCGTTTTCTACGCTTCAGAATGGGCGATGAGGCCAAAGTGGATGCAGATGCACTCGGTGGAAGGGATAATAAAAATGTCATTATTGACCATTGCAGCATGAGTTGGAGTGTGGATGAGACCTCCTCGTTTTATGATAATGAGGATTTTACAATGCAATGGTGCATCCTTGCAGAAAGTTTGAGACAATCTGTTCATGACAAAGGAAAACATGGATATGGTGGAATTTGGGGTGGGAAAAAAGCTTCATTTCACCACAATATGCTTTTCAGTCACGACAGTCGAAATCCACGTTTTTGCGGTAGTCGATACTCCAATCGTCCTGATTTAGAAATAGTTGATTTTAGAAATAATGTGCTTT
>CAZCIU010000022.1:0-37659 GCA_964498765.1 uncultured Paludibacter sp.
AATACATTTTTCGAAAAAAATAAAAAATCCACATTCCCTCTACGAGAATGTGGATTTTTCTTGAACTTAGCTATTTTCCTAAATAAATTCCACTTTTAGATTTTCAATTTTTCCGTTGAATTTTTCTGTTTTTTTCAGTGGGAAAACAAGGGTTTGCACCCATTTACGTTTGTCTTTTTTTACATCCGTATCGTCTTTGTGTGGAATTACTTTAAGTGTTTCTTTCAGTTTGCCATCCACGTAAAGCGAAGTTTCCAGATTTGTTCCTTCAATGGCAATTTTGACTTTCTGTCCCATCGGAACCACGTAATCAAACGAATAATCATATCCGTTCCGGCTAAAACCAAGCTTGCCATCTTTCGAAGAATTTAGATAAAACACCGAATAATCCGATGAAAACAGAGCTGTGCCGCGTGGATTTTGAGCAGCTGTAATATCAAAACTTACGCGATAATTCCATCCAATATCTTCTAATTTTTGCTTCAAAAGTTTGCCTTTACGTGGCTTTTTCACTTCAAACACAAGTCCTTTTTGAGATTTTGCAGGAATGGAAAGAAAGTTCAAACCCGGAGCTTCGCTCAGTTGTTTTCTTTTCACGTCAAACTCAGCAAATGGCAAAGCTACTTTTTGCCCGGTCCACATTTTCACGGCAAGAGTTTGCATAGCAGGGAAAAGTCGGTGATAAACATCCTGCGTGCTAATTCCGTTCCCAACTTGGTCGTTCCACACGGCAAACATTCCACCTTTTATCTGAGGATGTTTTTCTTCAAAAACTTCGTTTCCGATTACGGCAGGCGTCCAGTTTTCATACAAATATTTTGTATTCAAATAATCGTGATAATAACCCGCTGCCGGCACAATATAAAGCAATCCGTCAGGCACACTCAGTACGTCGTAGCCCAGTTTCATCATATCTCGAGGCTGCGCGTAACCGTTGTACCAGCAGTTCATCAGCACATCTTTCACCTTCACGGGCGTGTCACCTTTGGCGTGAGTAAGCGCACCCCAAAGTGCAGCTTTTTTACCGTATTTCTCCACTTCTTTGATGTAATAATCGGTAAAATAGCGGAATTTCTCCACCACATTCTTGTCTTTATTGCTATATTCGTCGGTGCCAATGTGCACATATTCATTCACAAAAACCGGATTTTCTCCTTCCAAATATTCTTTGAAAAGACCGTTTAAAAACTCGTATGTTTTCGGATTAAACAAGTCCAAATGATCCATTCCGTAGTCTTTACTTCCAATTTCGGGCATAAAATGCGAGAAAGCTAATGTATGTGCCGGTGCATCAATTTCCGGAATTACCATTACACCTCGAGCGAGCGCATCCAACTGAAACTGACGAAATTCTGCTTTGCCATAATGTCCATCTTTAGCTGCGAGACCGGGATAAGTTTCACTTTCCAGACGAAATGCAGCGTAGGTTTTGCTCCAATCGTTGCCAAAATGCTGAATAAATCCGTTGTCGTTTAAGTGAACTTGAAATGTGTTCATTTTGTAGTAAGACATCAGTTTCGCTACGTCTTCCAAATATTCCAAAGGGAAGAATTTTCGACCTACATCAAGCATAAATCCACGTTTTGGATAATCTGGGAAATCTGTAATTTCGCCTTTAGGAAGTGAGTGCGATTGTTCTAAAACTTGCAGCAAAGTGCGTGTAGCCCAATATAATCCAAGAGTATTATTGGCAGTAACTTTTACCGAATTCCCAATTTCAATCTTATAGGCTTCTTTGCCTTGTTCATTCAGAATTTTCGGGTCAATTGAAAATATGATTTGACCTTCGTTTTTTGCATTTCCAACTTGCAATTTGAGTTTTTTTCCAAACATTTCTTTGTAATCAGCTGTAAACTGAGCTGCAACTTGCTTGGACGCTTCATCAGCAACAAGTTTTGTTTTAGCGGAAAATAAAAAAGAACCATCGTTGCCTTTCCATTCTTTCAGTTCGGGAATTACAAATGGTTTTGCATTTTGTGCGAAAGTCGAAACGGAAAATAATAGCGTAAAAAATAAAAATAAAATCTTCATAGTCAATTATATAATGATTGAGTTAATATTCTGCGATGCTAAATATATTAAATGATTTTCTCTTAATTATTTACAAAGATACGACTAAAATCCTTATCATTCAGCACTTAAAATCCATTCTGCAATATTCATTAACAGAATATAATTATTTTTACAAAAAAAATATCTCAAAACAAAAATGCTTTGAGATATTTGTATTTTTAACAAAAGAATAAGTGCTTACACACGGCTCTGTTTCTCCTTTTTATTCCTTCGCCATTCATTTAGTTTTGAAAAAATGACAATTGCAATAACAATAAAAATGATTGCAACGATAACCGGAATAAATAGAGCCGACACCGAAGCACCAACTGCAGCCACATTTTCACCAGTAGAAACCACCGGATTTGCCGTGCCGGCGGTGAATTTAGTAGATGCAAATCGAGATAAAGCACTTCCGCTTTGCATAGTTGCTGCTGCACCACCGCCCACTACAAAGCCCATAATCCACTTCATCAGTTCATTGTCCACCGGAAGCACGGAAGTCATCAGCAGCGTTCCGGCACCTACAGCCATCGGTGTAGTTACGGTGTCCAGCAGATTGTCCACAAAAGGAATATAATACGCCAGCACTTCCACCACGGTAGCCACGCCAAAGCTAATCATAGCCGGCCAACTTCCCAGCCACTCAAAACTTTCGGAAAGTGGAATAATATTAAAGTGAGCTGCCACACTGGCAACCAACATAGGGATAAATACGCGAAAACCCGCACTGGCACTCAAGCCAATCCCCAAAGCAACGGCAGTAATAATTTCAGCATTCATTGGCAACAAATGTAGATAAATTTTTGAATTTCAGAAAATAAATCGTTGAATTTTAAAGTTACAGATAGTAGTTCTACAAATATCGTGCATTATTAATAATGAATGAGTTCGGCGCAAAAAAAAAACTGCAATTAATTTTATAATCGCAGTTTTCTGAATTTTTAATAAAAGAACTATTTTGTTACTTTTTCTTTCAGCAAAGCAAAATTAATTACTTCCATAATGTCAGTAACGTAGTGAAATTTCAATCCTTTCAGATACGTGGATTTGATTTCATCAATATTTTTGCGGTTTTCTTCGCAAATAATAATGTCAGTAATTCCGGCACGCTTCGCAGCAAGGATTTTTTCCTTAATTCCGCCTACAGGCAGCACTTTTCCGCGCAGCGTAATTTCACCTGTCATAGCTACATTTTTCCGTACTTTTCGTTTGGTAAACGCAGAAACCAATGCCGTGGTAATCGTGATTCCGGCAGAAGGTCCGTCTTTAGGAATAGCACCTTCCGGCACGTGAACGTGCACGCAGTTTTCCTCAATCACTTTCTGGTCAATGCCCAAACTTTCCGCATTGGCTTTGATGTACTGAAGTGCCAGCATAGCCGATTCCTTCATCACATCACCCAAATTTCCGGTTAGTGTAAGTCCCGGATTTTTAGCCGGACTAAGACTGCTTTCTATGTACAAAATATCGCCACCAACGCTCGTCCACGCCAATCCGGTTACAACTCCGGCATAGCGATTACCTTCGTACTTATCCCGATTAAATCTTGGTGTTCCAAGTAGCGGTTTTATATCTTCGTTGGTCAACTCTACGTTGTATTGTTCCTTTGTAGCAACTTTTAAGGCTACTTTTCGCATCAATCCAGTGATTTTTCGGTTCAATTCACGAACACCTGATTCACGTGTATATTGGTCAATCACCTGACTGATTACCGGTTTTGTTAAAACGAGTTGCTCTTTGGTCAAACCATGATTTTCTAGCTCTTTCGGAACCAAATGGCGCGATGCAATTTCCACTTTTTCTTCCTGCGTATATCCGCTTACTTCTATCAGTTCCATTCTGTCCAAAAGTGGTCGTGGAATGGTGTTCAGGTTATTTGCCGTAGCAATAAACAGCACTTTTGAAAGGTCAAAATCTACATCTAAATAATTGTCGTGGAAAGCACTGTTTTGCTCCGGATCCAGCACTTCAAGCAAGGCTGAAGATGGATCACCTTTGTAATCAGCATTGATTTTATCTAATTCATCCAAGACAAAAACCGGATTAGCAGAACCTGATTTTTTGATGTTTTGTAAAATACGCCCCGGCATAGCACCGATGTACGTGCGTCTGTGTCCGCGAATTTCGGCTTCGTCGTGTAGTCCTCCTAGTGACATGCGCACATATTTTCTTCCGAGTGATTCTGCAACGGATTTTCCAAGAGAAGTTTTTCCAACTCCCGGAGGGCCGTAAAGGCAGATAATCGGTGATTTCATGTCGCCTTTCAACTTCAAAACAGCCAAATATTCAAGAATGCGCTCTTTTACCGTATCCATTCCAAAATGGTCTTTATCCAAAACGCGCTTGGCATTTTTCAGATTGAAATTATCCTTTGTATATTCGTTCCAAGGTATTTCGAGCATGGTTTCTACGTAATTTACCTGCACGGTATATTCCGGTGAATGCTGGCTGATTCGTTCCAATTTTTTAAGCTCTTTTTCAAAAGTAGCCGCTACTTGCTCGTTCCACTTTTTCGTTTTAGCACGCTCTCTGAATTCCTGCACATCCATTTCCGGTGAATTTTCTCCCAATTCACTTTGGATGGTTTTCATCTGCTGCTGCAGAAAATATTCGCGTTGCTGCTGGTCAATCCCTTCTTTCACTTTGTTCTGGATAGACGCCTTGATTTCAATCATTTGCGACTCGCGATTAAGCAAGTTGAGCAATTGATAGCCACGCTCCAAAACTTCTTCAATTTCCAGCAATCGCTGCTTTTCTTCTACGCTCAATCCAAAATTGGCACAAATATAGTTTATCAGGAAAACCGGATTTTCAATATTCCGAATTGCAAATGCCATTTCAGGTGGAACAAGGCCGGAACTTTCAATGATTTTAACTGCCAAATCACGGATGGATGATACCAACGCCACGAATGATTTATCTTTTAGTTTTGGCAAAACATCCGACACAGGATTTACTCTGGCTTTGATGTAAGGTTTTTCGGCAACCTGCTCTCCGAGTGCAAAACGTTTTTTCCCTTCCAGAATAACCGTGGTGGTATTGTCCGGCATTTCGAGCACGCGCACAATCTGAGCTGCCACACCCATTTTAAACAACTCGTCAATTGTCGGATCTTCCACTTTTTTATCTATCTGTGTACATGCGCCAATCAATCCGTCTTTCGCCTGAATTTGGCGGATAAGACGAAGCGATTTCGGTCTCGCAACCGAAATAGGCATAAGTACGCCGGGATAAAGCACAATATTTCTTAATGGTAAAATAGGCAAAATATCACCCGGATTTAAGTTCACTTCTGCAGTGTTTTCATCCAATGAAATTATAGGCATTACTTCGGCTCTACCAACCATTTCGTCAGTTAATAATTTTTCAAACTTTTTGCTCATCTGTCTTTTTTACATTAAATTTTAAATAATATGCCAAAATGACATATCACTTAAAATCACTCCTTAAATCAGAAAATTTTATCTCTCTGATTTTCAGCTATTTCTATTCTGTTCTAATATGTGGACTATATATAAGTCAATTGTTGTGCCAAGTCTTGGTAACTGCACTGTGATTATTTACAAAAAAGAAAGAGATTTGACTGCGCAAATCTCTTTCCAATATAATCATTAGAAGTCATTTTTATCTTTTCACCACATTTTCCTGATATTTGAAATTTTGTCCGAATGCCTTGCAAGTAATTGATTCAGGTGTCAAAAGCCAGACTTTCACGTTTCGGATTGCCGGAGCAGAAATTTTGAATTCACGATCCGTATAATGCTTCATAAAAATATTAATCAAGCGATTTTTTTCGTCAAAATCTTCCACAAATTCTATTTTGCCTTTGCAAAGCACACTTTTAGAATTCAAACTATAACTGCAAGCCACATCTTCGTGCTGGTACATTAGTTTATTATTTTCAGTGCAAAATGTTACGCACACGCGATTGTCGATTTCCAACAAATCCAAATGCTTGCCATGAGGACCGGAATGTAAAATAATTTGTCCTTCGTGGTAAGCAAAATTCATCGGAATTACATACGGACTTCCATCTTTTTCAGAAATTCCGACGAAACAATGGTCGCTATCCAGAATTATTTTCTCAATTTCTTGCTTATCGTGAATAA
This sequence comes from uncultured Paludibacter sp., assembly GCA_964498765.1. Classification (GTDB taxonomy): domain Bacteria; phylum Bacteroidota; class Bacteroidia; order Bacteroidales; family Paludibacteraceae; genus UPXZ01. The sequence continues at coordinate 6,165 of CAZCIU010000022.1, forward strand.
AACTTGTTCTCATAGTTTTTATTTTTACACAAAAGTAGATATTTTTGTCTGATATTTCAATTCTATATTTTTAAAAATAGCTTAACGGAACATGAAAACAGGCAGATTAGCGGCATTTTAAGTTAATTAACGTTAATTTCGATGACTTTTTCTTCAAAACTATGCTTTATAACATAATAATCACTTATCTTTGCATCGTGTTTTTCATGGTATTAGATTTAAGGTTAATTGAAGATTGGGTTGTCGTGAGACAACCTTTCTTTTTTTAAACAAATTCAACAATGACCACAGCACTCATTCGAACAAAATCGGCAGTAAAATCGGCTCTTCCAAAAGCCGGAAAAACTACCATCTGGCTGCTCAAAATAATCATTCCAATCAGCCTTGCCGTAAGCATCCTACAGTATTTGGGTGTTATAGAGGTCATTGCCAATTTTCTTGCTCCCATATTTTCAGTTATCGGCCTGCCCGGCGAAGCTGCAATCGTTTTCCTCACCAGTATTTTTTTATCACTTTATGCTCCGATTGCTATCATTGCCACGCTTCCGCTTGATGCGCGCGACATTGTAATTCTGGCTGTCATGTGCCTGATTGCGCATAATATGATTGTAGAAACTGCCGTGCAACATAAAACCGGCTCGAATTATTTTATCATGTTTACGCTTCGGATTGTAAGTGCGTTTGTGGCGGCATTTTTCTTAAATTTGCTTTTGCCGGAAAATCTGGAAACTGCTCAATTAGCTGCTCACAACGAAATTCATCAAACTTTTTGGGAAATGCTGCAATCGTGGGCTGTAGGTTCATTCTGGCTGATTGTCAAAGTAACGCTTATCATTACCGGACTGATGATTTTACAGAGCATTCTGAAAGAATTCAAAATACTTGACATCATATCTCGTTCGTTTGCGCCATTAATGAGTGTGATGGGATTGCCGCGAAGCACTTCTTTTCTGTGGTTTGTTGCGCATATTCTGGGTTTGACTTATGGCTCTGCGGTAATGATAGAAGAAGTTGAAAATAACGAACTAAGCCGCCACGATGCAAATTTGCTGAATTACCACGTGGCGCTAAATCACTCCACGCTGGAAGATACGCTTCTTTTTGTAGCAATCGGTGTTCCGGTTCTTTGGATGATTGTGCCTAGGTTTGCTTTGGCAATCATTGTGGTTTGGGCTGTGCGGCTTATCAGCTATTTCAGGAAAAACCACCAACTGCAAAACGCGGAAAACCTCAAGTAAAGTTCTAATGATATTCTTAAAGTATCAAAATAATCGCATTAAATTGCCGAAAAGGTTAATTTATTAGAAAAGAAATGTATAGTTTTTGTACTTAAATTCATAAATTACTAATTTTGACCTAAATACAACGAAAAAATGTACGCCATCTCCAAAACAAAAAAACTGCTGATTGACGTAGCGCGGGAACTTTTTGCGTCCCGTGGCAAGAAAAATATCACAATGAATGACATAGCTGAAGCCTCCAACAAAGGAAGGCGGACGTTATATACTTATTTTAAAAATAAGGATGAGGTGTACAAAGCGGTGGTTGAAAATGAAGTAAACATTGTAATAGAAGCACTCTCCAAAAATGCTCAGCGCACCGTAGATCCGTACGAAAAGCTCAAATCTCATATCATTATCCACCTGGAAAGCATCAAAAAATCTGTTACCAGAAATGGAACGTTGCGTGCTGATTTTTTCAAAGACATATATGAAGTAGAGCGTACTCGCCGAAAAATGGATACGGTGGAACTTACACTTATCAAAGAAATTTTGGATGAAGGAATAAAAAAAGAGGATTTTAAACGTATGAATTCTGAAATTCTTTCTACCATTATTCTCTATTCGTTAAAAGGCTTGGAAATCCCTTATATCCGCCAAAATATAAGCTCTGAATTTGAAGAGAACAAAGAAGAAATCGTAGAATTTATCTTCAAAGGCATCAGAAGTAACCATTAATTTCCTGAAATTCCGACCAAACCCTATTCCTATATAATGTTAATATTTTGCATCTTAAGAACAGATATTAAATAATATCAGTATCTTTGTGCGATTTTTGAACTAATCTAATTACTTGAAATTTTTATGAAGAAAAAATTACATTCACTCAACAGAATGATGCTGTTAGTATCATGCATGCTATTCATCTCAACAGCAACTTTTGGACAAAACACTTTCCCAAGTGTGGATTTACTTCCACAAGATCAGAAAATTACTGTAACAAGTGCTACGGCTTCAGCGAGCCAGCCTGGCGAAGGAATTGAAAACAGTTACGACGGTAGCACGTCAACTATTTATCACTCTCCATGGACCGGAACTACTTTCCCGATTACTTTGACTTACAATTTCAATCCATCAGAACTTAATTTGATTGTTTACACAACTCGTATGGGTGGAATTAACGGTAATTTCCGTGAATTTTCCATCAGCATCAAACGCAGTGGTGAAACTTCTTACACTAAAGTGTTGGATCTTGACTTGAAAGGAATGTCCGGAGCGCACCGGATTGAGCTTCCTGAACTTTACACTAATGTTATTTCGGTACAATTTTCCGTAAAATCTGGAGCAACGGATAGTGGAATTCAGTTCGCAAGCTGTTCTGAAATAGGCTTTTTCAAAGCAAATGAATTTAAAGTAAATGATGTTTTCGAAGATGCAACATGCTCTTCATTGAAAGCTGGTGTTACTCAAGCTCAAATTTCTGCTATTAACAATGAATATTACAAAGCATTGGCTCAGCAGCTTTTTGACAAAACATACAACACTGAATTCCGTGCCGACGAATTCAAAGCATGGCCAAACCCGGGTGATTTCGCAAGAAATAACCGTGTTGGATCATTTAGCAAATGCGACAATCCAACCGGAATTTATGTGCGTAAAGGAGATAAGATCGCTGTTTTTGCAGACAATATTACAGATGTGCCAGTTACATTATGTCTGAAAGATTACCGTGCCAAAGACGCCGATGGAAATAATGCTGAAGGAAATGGATATTGGCAAAACTCGTATTTTGGGCTTTCCAATGGACTAAATATCATCACTGCAGACCGTGACGGACTTTTCTACGTGGAATATTTTACTCCAAATCATTTGACTGCTCCGAAAGTAAAACTTCACTTTGCATTCTCAAAAGTAGCCGGATATTTCAACAACCAAATACACACAAAAGAAGATTGGACACGCATTTTACAAGCTAACCAATACGAATATATGGATGTGCTCGGAGATTATGCTCACCTTTCTTTCCCAACAGCTAACTTTAGAAATAGAACGCGCGATATGGGTTACGAACTAAGTAAAACATACGACGAATTGGTATACATGGGACGTGAATTTATGGGCTTTTATAAATATCCAAACCGTAACCCATACAATAGAGCACACTTTGTAGTAATGTATCACTCATATATGTATGCTACTTCTAATCATACAGGATACCATATCGGAACTATTGACGACTTGGTAGATGTAGCTACACTAAAAAGATATCCTTGGGGACCTGCTCACGAAGTTGGTCACACTAATCAGCACCGCCCACTATTCAAATGGCTGGGAACAACCGAGGTTACTAATAATGTACAGTCACTTTTAGTACAAACAGCTTGGGGAAATACACCACGTCTAATTGAAGAAAACCGCTATCAAGAAGCTTTCGATTACCTGATGGCTCCAAAAATTCCGAATGCAGAAGCAGGAATTTGGCAAAAACTGGTTCCACTGTGGCAAATTCAGTTATTCTTCAGCGAAGTTCTTGGACAAAAAGACTTTTATGCAAAAATTTATGAAGGTGCACGTACTCGTGAAACAGGAAGTACAGCAGGAATGCACCAAATCAACTTTTCTAAAATCTTGGTTGATTCTGCTAAAATTGACATGACTGAATTCTTGGATGCTTGGGGCTTCCTTAGACCTGTAAACGCCAGAATTGATGATTACGGAGAAGGAGTTTTGAATATCACAACAACTCAAGCTAACGACTTAAAAACATATATCAAAAATAAAAATTTCCCTGTTTTACCTTACAAAATTCAATACATTACTGATGTGAACAAAAATATTTACATCAATAAACTGAAAGTTGTAGAAGGAACACACAGTCAAAACGGAAACGCATTTACACCGACAGGATGGCAAAATGTAGTAGCTTACGAGTGCTATCGCAATGGCGAGTTAGTATATATTGCTCGTGGTGATGTGAATAAAATTCAATTCCCTGGAAGATTTGATAATACTTGCGAGCTTTATGCAGTACAATATGATGGCGAGAAATTCAAAATGGCTGAAGGATTTGGAAATCCCCTACCTTCCTTGGAAGCGCCAAAATTCAGTACTTCAACTAACGAAAACTGGTATTACCTAAAAAACATGAGTAACGAAATTTCAAGCGCATCGGGAACTCCAAGAGGTTTCTGCTCACTGCACGCAACTGGTGACGGAAAAGTGGTAACCGGAAAATCGCTTCCAATTTTCGAAACTCAAAAATGGAAAATCCAACGCACTACGCCAACTTTATTTACCATTGTAAATCAGGATGGATTGCACCTTGGATTGGATATGAAAGCTACAACAACTGCACAACGCTGGAAAATGGAATTTGTAAGTCAGCAAGGTTCTTCCGGATACCGTTTTGTAGCAACTCAAGTTAATCCTGAAAAACCAGACGAAATGATGGATGTTGTTCCTCACTTGGGTTTAGATGGTAATTTGATTAACTATACCCAAAGCGACGAAGCTTCACTGTGGCAGTTTGTACCGGTAGATATGATTAAAATAACTGATGATGTGAATAAGTTTGATTATGATGTTCAGACAATCAGAAACGACCAATTAGTGGCTGATGCGTATCTTCAAGGAAATATTGCGGATGGAAAAGTTGTGACTGCTCAAGAAGATGGAGACAACTGGAATATCTTAAAATCAACCGGAAGTGCCGTTCAATTGAGAAATAAAGACGGAAAATATCTTGGAATAACCAGTACGTTCCCATTTATTAAAGACACTCCAACCAATTTATACCTATACATGACTACGTATGATGGTTTTGTTGGACTTAGAATAGCTAGTGGTATCTACACAACTTCTACATTATTAAATGTAGACGCTTCAAACAGCTTACGCTTCAGATCTACAAAAGACGGTGGAAGTATCTGGAACTTTGTACCAAGTACATCGACCAGTGTGAAAGAATTGAATGCTAATGCAAGCAAATATTCTATCTACGTTCTTGACAGAAAAATTGTAGTAAGCGAAGAAGCCGGTGAATTTGCCGTGTACTCCGTAAGCGGTCAGCAAATGCTGAATGAAAACCTTGCAAACGGCGTGTATATCGTCAAAGGAGCTGACTTTGCTACAAAAGTATTAGTGAAATAAAATTTATTTTTCTTAAAAATCAAAGCCGCCTTGCAACTCGGATTGTAAGGCGGCTTTTCTTTATCTATCTTTGCAGGATGAAAGAAAAATATGCAAAAAAGCCAGAATGGCTTAAAACGAAGATAGAAAGCAACCATAATTATTCCATGGTGAATAACACCGTGAAAGTAAATGGATTGCATACCATTTGTACCAGCGGAAAATGTCCGAACATCAGCGAATGCTGGAACAGAGGTACTGCCACTTTTATGATTATGGGCGAAATATGTACACGTGCATGTCGATTTTGTAATGTAATTACCGGTAAACCCTTGGCGCTGAATCCGGAGGAACCAAGCAGAGTTGCAGAATCAATTAAATTAATGAAGCTGAAACATGCAGTTATCACATCGGTGGATCGTGATGACTTGGAAGATATGGGTGCCAATCATTGGGCTGAAACCATTAGAAAGGTCAAGGAAGTTAATCCTGAAACCACGATTGAAGTCTTAATTCCGGATTTTGATGGAAAAACAGAACTAGTCGACATTGTAATTGCAGCTAAACCGGAAATTATTTCACATAATCTGGAAACCGTAAAAAGCCTTACTCCAAGAATCAGATCGAGAGCGAAATACGATACGAGTTTAAGTGTTTTGAAACATATTGCTGAAAGTGGTCTGACACCTAAAACCGGAATTATGCTCGGACTTGGCGAAAAAGAAGAAGAGATTCTGGAATTGATGGATGATGCTTTAAACGCAGGCTGCAAAGTCCTTACTATTGGGCAGTATATGCAGCCTTCCCGAAAAAACATTGCTGTTAGAGAATATATTCATCCGGACAAATTCGCAGAATACAAAGAAATTGGCCTTCAAAAAGGCTTTAAGCATGTGGAAAGCGCACCATTGGTTCGCTCTTCTTACCATGCCGAAAAACATGTATAACTTAATGCAAATCAAAAACAGCCAAAGTAATATGCTTTGGCTGTTCAGATTATTAAATATGTCGAGAATTTTACTTCAGCAAACTTCCGATATTTTCTGTAAAAAGTTTAACTGAAATAGCTAAAAGAATAATTCCGAAGAATTTACGCATAATGTAAATACCGCCTTTCCCGAAGATTTTTTCAATTTTTCCGGTAAATCTAAGCACTAAATACACCCAGATAATGTTCAGCAAAAGAGCTAAAATGATATTCTCAATATCATAAGCAGCGCGCAATGAAAGTAAAGTGGTAAATGAAGCCGGTCCTGCTACAAGCGGGAATGCAATTGGAACAAAAGACGCACTTCCTTCCGGACCACGATTTTTATAAATTTCAATATCCAAGACCATCTCAATGGCGAAAAGGAAAATTACCAGCGAACCCGCAACGGCAAACGATTGAATGTCCACGTTAAACAGTTTCAAAATCCAATCTCCGGCAAATAAAAACAAAATCAAAATCACAAACGACACAACGCTGATGCTTAAGGCTTTAATTTTCACGCCCTTATCTTTCAATCCTAGAATAATAGGTATAGAACCCAAAATATCAATAATGATAAAAAGAGCAATGAAAGTACTTGTAATCTGAACAAAATCAAAATTTATTGACATAATTTCGACGTATATATTTTGTATTTTTCTGCAAATTTACAATAAATTTATCTTTCTCAGCGTATCTTCGTTGATTTTCTTGCGCTCAGCATCAAAAAACCAGCCCCATTTATTGAAATATTTGCTCATATTCAAAAGATGAACGTAAAGTAATTTTCTGTTTTTGTAAGAAGCTTGCTCGTGATGATGAATGATGCTAACGTTTGGATAGAAAATTGTTTTGTATTTACGGCTTATTCGGCGAGTTAAATCAATATCTTCGGGATACATGAAAAATCGTTCGTCGAAAAGCCCAACTTCTTTCAACGCGCTAGTTCTTAACAACATAAAACTACCAGACAAATAGGGTATTTCCATGATTTTGTCATAGCCGGAATGTCGAAGTTCAAATTTTTCGTTTGATTTCTTAGCCCAGCTTGCAGGTAAAAATCGTCGGAAAAACAAGTCGGAAGGTTTTGGAAGAAGCTTGCAAAGATATTGCAAACTACCGTCAGGATATAGTACTTTTGGCATCAAATGTCCCACTCCCGGATTTTGCTCCATGTATGCCAGAAGTTCGTCCAAATTCTCAGTTTTTAGTTCAATGTCGGGATTTACAACTAAATGAAAGGGCGTGTTTTGAGCGATTGTTTCTCGGATAGCAATATTGTGCGCAGCACCATAACCCAAATTTTTATTATTGAAAATATAGCGAGCAGGAAATTGCTCGAAATCTTTATTAGGAGTTTCTGAATTGTCTATAAGATAGATTTCCGAAACCAAACTACTTGCACGCAAAGCTAATACAAGTTGCTGAATTTCAGCGGGTGAATGTTGATATAAGACAATGGATGCATTAAGCATAAACATTACTCATTTAATGATTGAAAACTCATCTAATTTTTCATGATATACCTTGATAATTGCCTCTTCATCAAATAATTCCAGAATAAGTTTTCTTCCCATTACACCCATTTCGTTCCTTTCATTTTCTGAAAGATTTATCAGGTTTTCCATTTTCAAAGACAAATCAACAGCATCTCTTTTTTGACACATAAAACCATTAATCCCATCACGAATCAGCTCTACACAACCGACATTGTCTGTAGTAATAATTGGTTTACCCATGCTCATCCCTTCCATTAAGCATCTTGGTACACCTTCGTTGTAATAAGATGGGAGTACAACACAGTCACTATTGGCAATATAACTTCTGACATCAATTGCTTCACCTATATAATTGATCAGTCCATTATCATGCCATTCATTTACCTCGCGAATAGATATAGTTTTGTCACTCTCTTTTTCTATTTTCCCCAACAACTGGCATTCAACCTCTAAGCCTTTATTTTTTAGAATTTGTGCAGCTTCTACATATTCACGAATTCCTTTATCTTCAACAAGTCGGGATAAGAGTAGAAATGTAAATTTACGACTATCCTTTTCTTTCTCAATAGGCTTATAGAATGTTGAATCAACACCTTCGCCATTGAGTATAAATGTTTTATTTTCGGGAACAATATTATTCTTTACAAAAACGCTTTTGTCGTTATTATTTAAAAACCAAACTTCAAGAACACTTTTTTGCGATATTCTGTATAATTGCTTTACTAATTTATTCAGTAGTTTATCTGATTCAAAAGTATAACCCAGACCTGTAGTTACAGAAATTGTCGGGATTTTATTAATTCTGCTTGCAATAGCACCATAAATAATTGGCTTAATTGTATAATGAAAGATAAAGTCAATTTTTGTTTTTTTATAGATTTTATTAAGGGTAGTGATGTATTGCATGTCTTTGGCTAAGCTTGTACCCTGTCCATCTATTTCTATCGGAATAAAATGAATACCTTCAGTCTCAAAAAATGGAGAATACTCATCAATAGGAGCAATAACAAAGATTTTGTAACCTTTTTCTATAAAACTTCTCATTACGCCTAAGCGGAACTTATACATAGAAAACGAAGTATTACCTACAAATGCAATATTTTTTACCACTTTCTTCATTTTAACTCATCTATTGCCAAAATTAGTTTCTCAGCTGATTTATCCCACGAAAACAATTTCACCCGCTCTTTCCCTTTCTCCTGCATTCTTGCTTGCAATTCTTTGTTAGCAAGAACATACGTTATCTTTTCTGCTATATCGCTAACATTATACGGATCGAAATAAATGGCTGCTTCACCACAAACTTCTTTGTGCGGAGGAATATCAGATGCTACCACAGGACAATTATTCGTCATTGCTTCTAAATTTGGAATTCCAAACCCTTCGTACAAAGAAGGATAGACAAAAAGTGATGCTTCGTTATAATAACGCAACAACTCCTCATCAGAAACATATCCGGTAAAAACGATATTTTTATTATTTTCCAATCCTTCAAAGTCAATATCCCTAAATACTCTGTCTTTTTTGCCAATAATGTACATTTTACAGTCCTGGTTTTCTATTAGACTATATGCTTGTATCAACCTTTTAAAGTTTTTCCTTGGATCCAAAGATGAAACTGTCAAAATATAGTTTCCTCTATCGTTGGTTTTGGTAGTGTTAGAACTTAATTTGGCTGTTACAGCATTGTAAATTACAATGATTTTTTCTTTTGGAATTTTCAATTTCTCTACTAGTTCTTTCTTAGAAAACTCACTGACAGTGATAAGTTTTAATGCTTTTTTAGCTGAAATAGGAGTAAGCCATTTATAGAGATAGTAATAGGATTTAGAAAACCACTCGGGATGCACTAAGTAAGAAATATCATGAATAGTACAAATCATTTTTTTGTAAAAAATGCTTCCTATCCCGGTAAAGCTTACTAATAAATGGTTTTTATAGTGTTTATTTAGAAAAAGCGGCAGTTCGATTTGTTCCCAAAAATGAGAAGAAAATTTTCCGCACGTCTCGAGGTCAAAACAAATATCGTAATCCGGCAATACTTTATCCGGAGCTACCACCAAAAAACTTAAACCGGCACGCTTTAGAGCACAACACATTTCGTAGGCATAGCGATGCACACCCGTCATTTTTTGCGTCAAAAAACGCCCGTTAATTACGACAGAGTAGTTTTGTTTCATTTAGTTTTTGATGCGTATTCGTTTACCATTATTTCATTTTTACTACGCCCGCTAAGGAGATTTAAAATGTAACGGATAAAAAGCAAAAAAGGTATAAATTTGGGATAATTTCTTTGATAAAAACGCCACATACTTCGAAAATAGATTGTTGTTGTGGTACTTAACGAAGAAGTTGTAGCACTTAGTTTATGGAAGTAGTGTGTTTTACCAGTTTTAGAAATTTTATAGCCATTATTCTTTAGTATTTTTGCATATTCTGTGTCATCAAAATATAAAAAATAACCCTCATCTAGCAATGGGGCATTTTTATCAAGCATGATACATGCACCACAAATATATTTGAAAAAAGGAATAATCGGGTAATTAAAGGATAATCCGCTCAACAGATTCATATATTGAAATCCAGAATGAACTTGTTTTTTCGAATAGTAATTAATTTCTCTCGCTCCTAATGCAATTTTTTTCTTTTCAGATTTTTGCAATCGAATATACTCACTACTAAGTGTTGACAAAAAATCCGCAGGTACTACTGTGTCATTATTTAATAATAAAATATAATCGGGGAACAAACTTTCTTGACAAAATCGAATAGCGATATTGTTTCCTGCAGAGAAACCCTTGTTTTCAGGAGATTGGATAAGATATACTTGTGCGGATGAATCCAATTCATTTTTTTCTCTTTCTTCCCAAATCATTTTAAAATACTGCGTACTTTTAGTACGTAAATATTTTTCAATTTCAAGCACTGAATTGTTTGTAGAACAATTATCCACGATTACAATTGAAAATCTGACACCCTTCTGCTCAAATAGACTTTCGACACATTCAATCGTATCTTTGTATGCGTTATAATTTAGTAAACAGACAACAATATTTACATTTTTATCTAGCATAGAAATGTCTTGTATGGATGTAAAATAGGATTAATCAACACCTGATTTAAGAAGAAAGCTAAAGCAATAATGATTATTATTAGTTCGACCAAAAACTTCGGTTTTACTAAATAAAAAATAAAAGGTATCAATATTATCTGAACCATTCCCAATAAATCTGAGAGGCGAAAGGCAATAACTGGAGCTGATGAAGACAGATAAAACACTACAATTCCCAACGAATATATTTTGGTCAGTATAACTGCATACTTATTATTCGTTTTTTCGGCAAAAAACAGAAAAAATACTGCTATTACAATTTGTAGAAGAATAGAAAAATTGAAGATATTAATCTCTCGTTTTTCCCATTGCTGCCCGATTATATAGTTATTAATTTTTTCAGTATAAATACCCAAATCATACTTCAAAATAAAGTCAAAAGGCGTAAATTTTAAGACAGCTAAAGTTATTGCAACTCCTATTAAAACAACATATAGCAGTTTATTTATATGCTTTGTATTCAAGAAATAGAGCGGTGCTAAAACTATTGCCGAATAATGAAAAATAACTGCAAGTGCCACGTAGAGCAAAAACTTTTTTAAGTCCCTATTCACTATGTGAGGAATGCTCAAAAGCATAAATCCACTCGCAACAGCGGCACGTATTTGAGTGAAATCCTGAAGCAAATAAATACTGCTAAAATATAAAATCAAAGAGTATGGCAGGAATTCTGTCATCTTTGGAATGGCTTTCATTTTCAAAGACACAGACAGGAGAGCAAACAAAAATATTGCTATTTGAAAACCATCTTTAAAGATTGTTTTGATAGTAGAGAATATGAGCAAAATACTGGGTTCGTACTCCAGTTTTCTGAAAAACTGACTGGGAGATGAGAACAGAGTATGTAAAGTATCAGTTTTATTGTTGTAAATTTCTAAATAAGCTTTGTAATCGAAATCAACATTTAGTCCTCTAAAACCAGCAAATAAAATTAATAATACTCCTATCAAATAATAGGCAATACTCTTACTTCCGGCAGTCAACTTATAATTGTAAATAGCATAAATCACAACTACCAAAAAAAGAATATAATAACTAATCATTTGAAAGAATGTATAGTGCATATAGTTCGGCAATCAATATAGGTTCTATGAAAAAAGTACTATTTCTCGAATGTTAAGCTTTTTATTTCTCTCCAAAAGTTTATTTACAATTTCAATATTCTTGGAACTTTTCTTCGGCACTAAATCACTAAATGACTGGTAATGTGAAACATAATCAAAATCAAGAGCTTTGAAATCGCCAATATTAGGTGATAAAACTATAGGAATAATTCCGTAATGCAGGTATTCAACTAACTTAGTAGGACATGCTACTTGATTAACAAGGACATCATCTCTTAGTATAAAACCATAGTGACATTTTTTATAGTAATCTGCTAATTCAGCAGGAGAAACCGAGAGAATTTTTATCTTATTGTATATATTTAAATCAAATTTTTTCTCAAAAAGTGACTTCATTTCACTTACATCTCGCGTCAAAATATAATATTCAAAATTATCAATTAAATTCTTAGAAATCAACTCAATCATCAACTCGATATTTTGCCACTTCTGAGTATTTCCTGCATAAATGAAATTAACTTTATATACATTTGTTGTAAGTGAGCTAAGATCTGAGCCCTCAACTAATGTGTCTGGTAAAATAGGATAAATAATGTAATCAACCTTACTTCTTGGATAATCCTTTTGATAGAAAGATTTCATATTTTCCGACACACAAATTGCTGCTTTTAGTCTTCTGAAAATAATTTTTTCACAAAACTTATAAAGTAAAAAATGAATTTGCTTGTTATTCATTTTTGCTTCTTCAGGCACTACTCCGTGTAAATCTAAAAAAATATCTTTCTTGACGAACAATAAGAATATCAATGAATTTAACACATTCAAAACTGAATGAATATAAACTTTATCTGCTTTTCGAACAATTCTACTAATATAAAAGAAATGAAAAAAGAAGTTGCACTCAATAATAGTTAATTGATTTATTGTCTTAGTTTTTACTTTAGGAAATCTTCTAAGTGATATATTTAGATAAGTTCGATTATCAGATTTAAAAAAGCTATCAATATTGACAATTCTTTGAGACATACCATCCTTAACCGAATCTTCATCTGGATAATGTGATAAAAATAACATCATACTAATCAATTGATTTACTAAATTTAATTGCCACAAAACCCTGCACTATACTGTGCAAAATATAACTGACTAATAAAGCATAAGCTAAGCCCAATGCACCTAAATCATATTTCCCAACAAAAATAAATGTGGAAATAATCAACCAAATTCCCCATAATGCATTCACTCCAAATCCTACCCACATCTTTCCTTTGCTTACAATCACTTGCCCCAGAACATTATTTGCTGAGCATATTACTACTGTAATCAGGAGTACCAACAAAGGTGAATAATCAGTAAATCCATTCCCATAAAATCGGTAAATCAAAGGAGATAAAACAGCAATTCCTGATGCTATTACCAAAGTAACACCTACATTTATCAAAATATTCACCTTTAATAATTGCCCATATTGCTTCTTCGATCCATCATAATTCACATTTGTCAGAAGTGGTAAAATTATGGTACTCAATGAATTCGGAATGAACAAAACGAGATAGTACCACTGCTCAGCAACATCATAAAGTGCCATTTCTCCATAACCACCTTCTTTTATAAGTAAAGTTTTTGCCCACCACAACACGGGAATTACCACTAAACCTTGCAAAACCGCTGGTAAAGAAAATGAATAGAAAATTGAGCTAATTTTAAGCGGTTCATTCCCCGGTAATTCTTTTTCCTCTTTTATATTAGTTATATTTTTCTTTAGAGAAACATATAACTGAATAACCATTGTCAACCCTGCGATAGCTAAACCAACAATTACTCCATTTACACCCCAAAAATAGGCTCCTAATACAACTGCAACCAGAAGTATCAATCCATTTGTACTTGTTACAATACCGACGGATTTAAATTGTTCAAATCCATTTAATGCCCCTGTTTGCACGGATGATATTGTCAATAGAAATAAGACTAAGGCTCCAATCTTTAGAGTTATATTCAGATTTGCATCATTTAGTTGATGAGCAGCTATATAATCACTAAAAATAAAAACAAGTGCTGAAACAATTACACCTATTATAAGTACAAATCTGAAAGTAAATTCATAAATCTTGTAAGCTCTGAAGGGATTGGAGCTTCGGTACATTGCGATATAGCGAGTAGCTGTCACACCCATTCCAACTGATGAGAAAACAAGAAACATGTTTATAGTTGACCGGACGATACCGACTTGCCCGTACTCCTCTTTACCTAAAATTCGAGCAACAAAAATAAATGCCAATAACTGTAGAAATTTTCCAGTAATATTTCCGATTAATGTCCACGAGACACCTTCCAAAAGTCGTTTGAATAAAGTTGATTTATCAAACTTATTTTTGAGCAAGTCAATATATTCAGAAAGTTTCTTCACTCTGTTTCTATAATAAATGTGCTAATGAAAAACACAATATTATTTTAATTCTTTTCTTAAAATCTCTACAATCCTTTTTGACGACTTACCATCACCATAAGGGTTTACAGCCTTTGCCATTTTATTGTAATATTCCGGCAATTCTAAAAGTTGAGATACTTCTGATATTATTTTTTGTTTATCTGTTCCCACCAATTTCACAGTGCCTGCTTCCAAAGCTTCGGGACGTTCGGTTGTGTCACGCATAACAAGCACAGGTTTGCCTAATCCGGGAGCTTCTTCTTGTATTCCACCACTATCTGTCAAAACGATAGTGCTTTTTTCCATCAAAAATACGAAAGGCAAATAATCCAAAGGCTCAATAAGAAACAAATTTTCAGGTACTTTATCTTTGAAAACCGCGGCAACAGCATTTCTTACTATCGGATTTAAGTGCATTGGATATACAAAATCAACCAATGGATATTTTTGTGTGAGATCATCTAAAGCGTTGCAGATATTTTTAAATCCATCGCCAAAATTCTCCCTTCGATGACCAGTGACTAAGACCAACTTCCTTTCTTCCTCTAATCTGCTTAAATCATAACCTGATAGCCTTATGTCATTTTCTAGTTTCTGAATAAGACTTTCATTCGATTTTATTGTTCCAAGTACCATGTATAAAGCATCGATAACCGTATTGCCTGTTACAAATATTGAGGTTTCACTTACATTTTCCTTAAGCAGATTAGATTTACTTAAGTGAGTTGGCGAAAAATTGAAAGTTGAGATTCGTCCTGTAATTTGCCTGTTCATTTCTTCCGGCCAAGGACTGTAAATATTGTGTGTCCGTAATCCCGCTTCAATGTGTCCTACAGGTATTTGCTGATAAAAGGAAGCCAATGATGCTGCCATAGAAGTAGTAGTGTCACCATGAACAAGCACTAAATCGGGCTTCGTTTCTATAAGTACAGCTCGCATTTCTACTAATACACGACTAGTTACATCATACAAATCCTGCCCAGATTTCATAATGTCCAAATCATAATCTGGAACGATCTGAAAAAGTCTAAGAACTTGATCAAGCATTTCCCTGTGCTGCCCTGTTACACACACTATCGTATCAAAATGTTCATCATCTGCTTGAAATTCTTTTACGAGCGGAGCCATTTTAATAGCTTCTGGTCTTGTCCCAAAAACTAATAAAATCTTTTTCTTTAATATTTTCATCTTTACTATTTTTCAGTTCACCACCAATTTCAACATTCTTTTGATGTTACAATTGCATCACACTTCTCACTAATATTTCTCCATCTTATCCTCGATTGTCACATCATCAACCGCACTTTGGATTTTGAAATAGGCCATTACGTTCGTTGCACCGGCATCGTAGCAAGCTTGCTGTGCTGCTTTGAATACAGCCATCACCTCGTCATAAGTACCTTCCACTACGGTTTCGAAAGGACAAACGCGGTATTTCAAGCCGGATTTTGCTATCACTTCTATGGCTTGATCAACTATTTCGTAAGGATGATTTGTTCCGCCGGACGGCAAAACCTGTAAGGAAGCGTTAATGGTTTTAGTCATAGGCATTTTTAGAAATCTTAATATACTGGTTAATTTAATTATAAACGCTCGTAAGCTATAAAAATTGCATTTTCACTTATGAATCTTTACAAACTTATTAAAATAAAAAAAACCCGATTTCTCGGGTTTTTCATTAATCGAATATCTTTGAAGATTAAGCTTCTTCTGTAGTTGCAGGAGCCTCAGTTTCAGGGGCTTCTTCTACTGCAGGTGCGTCTTCTTGAACTTCAGCAGCGGCTTCTTCGGCAGCTTTTTCAGCTTGAGCTTCTAATGCTTCTGCTCTTTTTGCAGCCAGCTCTTTCGCTTTTGCTTTGTTAACTTCTTGCTCAGCTTTCAGACGTTCTTTCAGTTTAGCCTGTTTCTCAGCATCAAGTTCAGCTTTCGTTTTGTTTACTGCTTTTTCTTTGTTTTCTTTCCATGCGTTAAAGCGTTTTTCAGCTTCAGCTTCATTGAAAGCTCCTTTTTTCACACCACCTTTAAGGTGTTTCATCAACATTACGCCTTCGTTAGAAAGGATGTTGCGAGTGGTGTCTGTAGGTTGTGCACCTGCATCCAACCAATACAAAGCACGGTCAAATTTCAAATCAACTGTTGCAGGATTGGTGTTTGGATTGTACGAACCGATTCGTTCGATAAATTTGCCATCACGTGGCGCGCGACTATCAGCAATCACAATGTGGTAGTATGCGTACCCTTTGCGACCATGACGTTGCAATCTAATTTTTACTGGCATTTTTTAATTATTTTTTATTGTTTATACCTAATGCTTTTTCTCGAAAAGCGGATGCAAAGGTAAGACAATTATTTGAAATATAAAAGAGTAGGCACAAAATTTTCTCTGAAACAAGCGCAACAAAAAAGGCGATATTTTTTATCGCCTTTCCTTTTTTATTTTGAAAAAATCACTCGCTAAGCACCCAAGCATCAGCAAATTGTGATTTTGTATTTCGTAAATAGGTCATAAAATCTACTGCTTCTTTCTTAGTTTCAAAAGACTGAATGGAAATGCGGTATGTTTTTATTGGACTTAGAATATGAGATTTGGTATAATTTTGCGCCTTCAGCCAATCACAATATTTATCGGCTTCTTCCTGCGTGTTCATGCAAGAAACAATCACGTGATGTTTTAATTCTACTGCCGGAATTACTGCTTCTTCCACAATTTCAATTGGCTGAACAGCAGGCGTTTCCGCAATTACTTCGGCAACTTCTTCCGATTGCTTAATTTTGGAGAATGGATTTATATTTCCAAGATTTTGATAGTTTTCACTAATTCTTGGAGTTGCAAAGAAAATCCCTGCCGCTACAACCGCGATTGCAGCATATCTGGCCATTTTTCCTTTGGAAGGCAACAAAATTCGGATTTCTCTTCGTTCGTTTTCTTCGGTTTGCAAAACTTTTGGAGCATAATGCAACGTACTCAAACCAAAGTTTGAAGGGATAAAATTATCGTTTTCCGAAGGTTTGAAAATCAACTTTTTATCATCACCCAGCATTAATTGACCTAAATTCCCAAAGTCAACTGCTTTCCCTCCATCCAAAACTGATTTTATGGAAGCAACTTGAGTGTTAATCAATTGCATTGCTTCTCTAAAACTCATTTTTTCGGCACGAGAGATTTCAATAGCCAAAAGTCCGTCGGAAATTTTCATCAATGGATTAAAACTGATAACCGTTTTAGGAGGCGTAAGCGTATCCGCAAGAATAACAGAAGATTGTTTCTGAAAAACAAAACCACCCAAATCCGGCACAATTACATAATCGTGACGACGAATAAGCGATTCAATATGTTGAATTAATTTTTCCATTCATGCAAAAATAGGGAAACAATTTGATTGACCGGAATTTATTGAGCAAAAGTTATCAACAAGTTGTTAAGAAATCGAAAAAATCGATTATTTCGGTGCTTTGATGTACAAGAAAGTTGCCACGATGAAGAACGTAATATTGGGCAGCCAAACTGCCAACAAAGTAGGCATTACACCATTTACGGCAAAAGTAGTTGACATGGTCGTAAACACCACATACAAAGCACTAATTGCCAAGCCAATACCTAAGTTCAGGCCCATTCCCCCACGTACTTTTCGGGATGAAAGCGAAACACCGATTAAAGTCATGATCAGTACCGAAATGGACGTGGAAAATCGTCTGTAATACTCATCCTCAAAGGCTTGAATACTTCCGACACCACGGGATTTTTGTTTTTTAATATGTGATCTTAATTCGGTCAAACTCATTTGCGGAGCTTCGTTGGCAGTAATATAAAATTCCTTTGGCTGTACATTTAGCACGGTATCGATGCTCGTTCCGCGCTTCAATTTTTCGCGCATGCCATCAAACGTCCGCAGCAAATAATTATTCAAAGTATAATTTTCTAGTGAATCCCACTTGACCGTTTCGGCCGTTAGACGAGAAACAAGCGTTTTATCTTCAAATTTTTCCAGGGAAAAACGATAACCCATATTTTCGCTGATTTCATAGCGCTCGATGTAAAGAATTACCCCTTTCTCAATTTCCATCTGCACATTTCGGGCATTATCCGATTTTTTACTCGGGTCAATATAAGTATTTTCAAAATTGATAAGCGTTTCCGTGGATCGTGGAATGACAAATGCACCCAACACAAAAGCAAAACTCGTAATCACTAATGCCGAAATCAGATAGGGCTTCATCAGTCGATTGAAACTCACTCCACTTGACAAAATGGCTACAATTTCGGTATTATTTGCCATTTTGGAAGTAAAGAAAATCACTGAAATAAAGGTAAACAGCGGTGTAAAAAGATAGGCGTAATAGGGTAAAAAACTCAGGTAATACTGAAAAACAATGGCATTGAGTGGTGCATTGTGCTCGTAGAAGTTGTCGATTTTCTCCGTAATGTCAAAAACCACCGCAATACTCAAAATCAACACAATAGAATAGAAAAACGTACCAAGAAATTTCTTGATAATGTAAACATCTAAGCGTTTTAATCCTATTTTTTGATAATCCATTCTTTTGAGTTGTTTAATTGTTCAAATGTTCGGTTGTTCAAATGTTTGGTTTTACTAAAAATCGTATTCTCCTTTTTTTAACAAATAAACGAATAAACTTATGAACCTATGAACGAAATTACAGCCTTCTTCCCAGTTGCACAACCATTTCTTTTTTCCAAGACGAAAAATCGCCTGCTTCGATGTGCTTGCGAGCTTCATCTACCAGCCAGAGGTAAAATGCCAGATTATGCACCGATGCAATTTGCATTGCAAGCAGCTCTTTCGCTACAAAAAGGTGACGCAGATATGCTCTGGTGTGTACTTTATCAACCAATGCCGTTCCAAATTCATCAATTGGTGAAAAATCATTTTTCCACTTTTCGTTACGCATATTCATTATTCCCTGAGAGGTGAAAAGCATTCCGTTGCGTCCATTGCGAGTAGGCATTACGCAGTCAAACATATCCACACCACGCTCAATGGCTTCTAAAATATTAATCGGCGTACCAACTCCCATCAAATAGCGGGGTTTGTCTTGCGGTAAAATTTCGTTGACCACATCAATCATATCATACATTACTTCGGCCGGTTCACCTACCGCCAATCCGCCAATAGCATATCCATCACGATTTTGCGATGCAATAAATTCTGCCGACTGCCGACGCAAATCGGGATACACGCAACCTTGCACAATCGGGAAAAATGTCTGTGCATAGCCGTATTTTGCTTCTGTTTCATCAAATCGTTTCACACCGCGTTCCAGCCATCGGTGCGTCAATTCCATGGATGCTTTGGCGTAATTGTAATCTGCCGTTCCGGGCGTACACTCATCCAAAGCCATAATAATATCGGCTCCTATGCTTCGCTGAATATCCACCACACGCTCGGGGGTAAAAAGGTGCTTGCTACCGTCGATGTGCGAACTGAACGTTACGCCTTCTTCGTGCATCTTGCGCGTGCCGGAAAGCGAAAAAACCTGATAGCCACCGCTATCGGTTAAAATCGGTCTGTCCCAGCTGTTGAATTTGTGCAGACCTCCGGCTTGTTCCAAAATCTCAATTCCAGGTCGTAAATACAGGTGATAGGTGTTTCCAAGAATTATCTCCGCATTAATCTCATCACGTAATTCGTGAAAATGAACGCTTTTCACGCTTCCCACCGTGCCAACCGGCATAAAAATGGGTGTGCGAATTTCGCCGTGGTCAGTCGTAATTAATCCGGTGCGTGCACGGCTGTGCGGGTCTGTATGTTGTAATTTGAATTTCATAATTGGTTCTTTTTTTCAGTCAGGGCATCCAGAGCGACACATCTACTCTTGTTAAAAAAAATTAACGGATTAAGAAATTCTCCAAAATTTTCTGTCCGGCTATCCCTGATTTTTCAGGATGAAACTGTACTGCGTAAAAATTATTTTTTTGAATAGCAGCACTGTATTCCAATCCGTAAACGGAAAGTGCGATACTATGTTCGCATTTTTCCACGTAATATCCGTGAACAAAATACATATATTCTCGTTCAGAAATCCCTTGAAACAAATCGGATTTCAAATCATAAATATTATCCCAACCGATTTTAGGAACTTTGATGCCAATTTCAGGAAATTTACGAACTTTCTGCTCAAAAATACCTAAGCACTCCGTTTCATTTTCCTCGGAATGACTGCACATAAGTTGCATTCCCAGGCAAATTCCAAGCACCGGCTGCTTCAAATCCAAGATTAATTGATCCAGATTTCTCTCTTTCAAGTACTTCATCGCCGAAGACGCTTCACCAACTCCGGGAAAAATTACCCGATCTGCTGTTCGGATTTCATCGTGATTATCAGTAATAAGCGGCTCTACACCTAATCTTTTCAGCGCAAAATCCACCGAACGGATATTTCCGGCATTGTACTTTATGACTATTGTCTTCATGCAGATGATTTGAGACTACAAAAGTATAAAACAAATTTCTTTTAACAATCTATTTTAAATTACTTTGTGTAATTTCCATTGTTGTGAGGGTTCTGTTCTGAAAATCAAATTCATAAAAATGAGATGATTTGCAACTAATTTACAAAAAAAGACGGCACTTTCGCGCCGTCTTTTCAAGTTTTTTTAGACAATTTCTTGTCAGGAATTATTAATTCTCAGGCATCATTACCACTTCGATTACGTTGCCTTGATCTACAAGTTGTTTCAGTCTTTTCTGAATTGCTTGACCTGTAAGACCGTTTACTACGTTTTTATAATCAGTAAGTTGGTTGATATTGTCTTCGTAATAAACTTTCAGAATTCTGCTCCACCAGCCGTTTTGCTCAAGGTCTTGCGCGTATTGTTTCAGCAAGTTTTCTTTCACTTTTTGAAGATCTTCAGATTTTGGACCGTTTTTGATAATATCGTCCACTTCTTGGTGGATAATGCTCATCAAACGAGTTTGTTTCTCAGGATCAGTATCAAACTGCATCAAAAGTGTAGCTTCTTCAGTTGGGATATTGCTTGCATAAGCACCCACTCCTACTCCGTAAGAACCACCTTCTTTTTCACGGATGCTTTCCAAATAACGCATATTCAGAATATCACCAATCACATCCATTTCTACCATTGATTGCAGGTCAAAAGGCATTACACCTGAATACTGAATACGATTTGATGCTTTTTTAGTTTGCATTTCGCGGTTGAAATAGTTTTTAACTTTTCCTTTGGGAGTTGGACGATACACGTTGTCAAAAGTTTCTCTGGCTTTAGACGTTTTCAAGCTTCCAAGATAAGTTGCCAAAAGTTTTTGAGTTACTTTATCGTTCGGATCAATATTTCCTACAAAAATAAAGGTAAAGTCAGCCGGATTTGCAAAACGTTGTTTGTAAATTTCAATAGCTTTATCTTGATCCAATTTATCAATCATCTCCATATTCTGAAGAACAACGCGAGGGTCATTTGCAGAAGCGGTCATACGAATACTGTCGCTGAAGGCTTTGTTTGGATTTTTCTCAGCATTAGCCAATGATGTTTTGAACATATTAACTAAAGCACCGAAAGAATCATCGTCTTTGCGAGGTGCAGTGAAGTACAAATAAACCAACTGAAGCATTGTTTCAAAGTCTTTGATAGAAGAACTTCCGCTCATTCCTTCTTCGTAAGTGTCAATGTACGGACTGGCAGAAGCGATTTTTCCGGTCAAAGCTTTATTCAAATCAACAGCATTGAAATCACCGATACCATTGTTAGCCACAATGCTGGTAGCAATAGAAGCTGTAGCAAGGTCATCTACATTTTTCACTTTCGACAAACCACCTTCGCTATATGCGCGCATGGAAATTTCGTCTTTTTTGAATGTAGTAGGTTTGAAAATCAGCTTGATACCGTTTTTCAGAAGCATTTCAGTAGTTCCAACTGCAGCGTTTTGAGTGATTTTTTTCACTTTACCGGCTTTTGGAGTTTTAGCAATCAACGGACGGCTGGCTTCTTCTTCTACATTGGCTACCAATTCAGCAGCTTTCGCACTGCTTAAGCTTGCAAGCAATTGTTCTTTAGTAGGAACTTTTACTTCGGCTTTTTCTGGAGCAGTGATAGAGATGATGATATTATCGTCAGAGAAATACGATTTTGCAATTTGATTGACAGCATCAGTTGTTATCTGCGGCAACAACATTTTCACCATTTCGTATTCAGCTTCAATACCCGGAACAGGCTCGCTGTCAAGATAATGACGAATATACTCTTGTGCCAAACGTTGGCTGTTTTGTGTATTACGCTCGTTGTAAGATTTTTCCATGCGGCTAAGCATATTGGTTTTTGCACGCTCAACCTCAGCATTGGTAAATCCAAAACGTTTCATTTTTTCCAGTTCAAGCATCAAAGCATTGAAACCTTCAATTTCTTTTCCTTCTTTAGGAATTACAATATTGGATAAAGCATCTTTTGATTTTACCAATTCTGTATAGAAAGTTCCGGCAGCTGTAAATGGAGCATCGGCTTTCTGACCAATTTCACCAAAGCGTTCGTTCATCACACTTCCGATGATATTATTCACAGTTGAGAACATATATCCACCCATAGAAAGTCTAAATTCTGCAGGCAATTTGTCTTTTTTATAGTCAATGCGCATTCTGGTTGCAGAGGCTTCAGGGTCTGTAACTACGGCCACAATCGGCTCAACGTTATTTTCGATTTCGTAAACCGGACGTTCGCCAAAGTTTTCTTTGCGCGGGATTTTTGAGAATAAAGTTTTCAGTTTTTGCTCCATCAAATCCACGTCAATATCACCTACAATGACGATTGCTTGTTGATCCGGACGATACCATTTGTTGTAATATGCACGAAGTGCATCGTACGTAAAGTTATTGATAACAGCTGTGTCACCGATTACGTCGCGTTTTGAGTACTGGCTGCCCGGGTAACGAAGTTCGTTAGATTTTCGCCACATTCTTCTGTCGGCATTGTTTCCGGTACGCCATTCTTCACGAATTACACCGCGCTCGTTGTCAATTTCTTCTTCCTTCAATGTGATAAATCCTGACCAATCATGCAGCACCAGCAGTGCGCTATCCAACAATCCCTGACGTGTTGTAGGTACGTTGGAAAGACGATACACAGTTTCATCAAGCGATGTGTAAGCATTGATGTCATAACCGAATTTTACGCCTTGTTTTTCAAAATAATTGATAATTCCTTTATCAGGAAAGTTTTTAGTTCCGTTGAAAGCCATGTGCTCCAGGAAGTGCGCCAGACCGTCTTGGTCGTCGTTTTCAAGGATTGCTCCCACGTTTTGTGCAATGTGAAATTCTGCACGTTGTTTAGGTTCTTCGTTGTGACGGATGTAATAAGTAAGTCCGTTCTCCAACTTTCCGTAGCGGATTTTTGAATCCAGCGGAAGCGGTTGCATTTGTTGTGCAAATATGCTTGCTGAGAATACCATCAGCAGCATTATTGCAAAAGATTTTAGTTTAATCATAATTATTATTTATTTTAGAAATTTTTAAATGAAAAATTGGGCGCTTAGTATCAATTACGCCCTACCTCTCTAACCAATTTTCTTATTTACTCGTCAAAAGTAATTTATTGTTGTACAAAGGAAAGAAATTTTTAACAAACAGCCAATAAAATCAGTTAGTTTTAGCGTTAATTTATTTGAAAAACTTTGATTAAATCGTGCATTTTGAAAGCAATTCGCCCGCTATTCACATAGCAGACGGATTGAAGTTAAACAAAATGTAAGGGTTTAATTTTTATAGTAGCATCTTATTTAAGGTAAGAGCTACTTTTATTTATCAGAACATTCCGTTGTCTGTATCACTATTTTGCAGGTTTTTTTGTTTTTCGTCGTATTTTTTTCCTTTGTTGAAGTTGTAGGAGAAACTTACGATAAACATATTTTTATTGTCATAAATCCTTGTGTATGAGTTGTATTGCACTATACTTTTAGGAATTGTATTTGTAAAATACTTGGAAGGCTGACCAATGAAAAGTATGCCGGACGAAACAGACCAATTGTCTTTGGAATAGCTCAGAAAAAAGTGTCCGTTGTTTTCGTCGGTGCTTATGTAGGGTCCCGATAGCGATTTGCTGGGGATATTGCCCTGATAAATTGCCCTGAAACCTTTGTGGCTAAACGATGCCGTGTACCAAAATGGCGTGTATAAATGAGAGAAATATCCGATTTGCGACGTGTATTGCTCACGATTAATAATTCTGCTTACTCCTCTCAGCACCAGCATATTATTTCCAAACGGCTTGATATCCAGATTTATCTGCGTTCCGTATTCATAAGATTTTATTCCGTTTTCAGACATCATTACAATAAAGTCGTCTTTTTCAGTAAAATAACTGCTTACGGGACGCTGTACGTAATTAAAAGAGGGCGTTATAATGATATTTGCATATTTAAAACTCAGATTGTAAGTCAGTTGAAGACGGTTTGAAATGCTGTGTCGGAGCATCGGATTTCCCTGCCGGATAATTTGGTTAGTTACGTAAACCTTATTGTTGCTGAGACTGCTGAGAGACGGTTCGCTGTTTCGTCTGTCAAACAGCAACCGCAAGCTGTGTGACGATGAAAATGAATAACCGATGGTTGCACGCGGGCGGAAAATCCAATCGTTTCGGCTGTTTTGATAGCTGTTTTGCTGACGGTTTGAAAGTCCGAGACTTGCCATCCACATCCATTTGTTTTTTCGAGCCGTTAATTCGCCATAGGCATAATTTTGGAGGAAGGAAGTTTGGTAATTTGTATCGTCAAAGCTGTTTTCAATGTCGGTAAACATCGTATTTGCCTCCACATTATAGCCGAAATTCACCGTCCCGAAACCAAGTGTTTTCATGTAATTTACTTCGCTGATAATGGAGTATTTCCGATTTTGCTCATTCATATCATCGTTTAATTCCAGAATTCCGTCGCTGTCATATTCTTTGTTGGTGTAAATATTCGACGTGTTAAAAGCCGTTCCTACCACATTGAAAGCCAGCTCTTGTTTGTTTTTCAGCTGTTTCCAATAATACAAATCTACCACCGGACTGAACACCTTCTGACGCGTGGTAGAAGTTCCAGTTCTTGTAGTTTTCAAGTCATCTGCCGAATAATTTATGTTGTTATTTCCATCGGCATGATAAGTCAACATATTGGGTGAAACCCGTGCCTGAAATGCGTAATTTTCATCCATTTGATTGGAATAGGTAAGATTTATGGTGTGGTCATCGTAGCCGAATTTATCTTTTCCTTTATTTTCGCGCACATAATCTACGCTTTTGAAACTATATTCATATGTGCTACCATACTGGCGGTCGCGGTAGTTGCGGTGATTGAGCGCATAATCCAGTGAAAGCTGGTGTTTGCCTTTGTTGTATTTGAAATAGGCATTGTCATTTCCAAATCCCGTTGTGAAAGCATGATTTATATTAATTCCACCCGCAAATCCATCCTCACGTTCTTTTGTAATCACATTCAGCACGCTTCCAAATTCCGCATAACGAGCCGGCGGAATATCGTAATACTCAATGCTTTGAATGTTTTCCGGACGAAGCGATTTCAAATCGATTTCGGTCGCATTCACGCCGTTCAGTAATATTTTAATCGTTTTTCCATCGCTACTTACAATTTTCTCACTAACCCTGTCCACTTGCAATTGCGGAACTTTTTCCACCAAGTCCAAAGCCGTTACAGCACCTACAATGTCTTCAGTTTTGATCTGGTAGGTATTTTTGTTTATCGAAGTACGGACTTCATCAGCCTCCACGGTGACTTGTTCGAGTAGTTTTTCATCCGGTGTAAGCTGGAAAGCAAGCTGTTTTGTTTCATTTAATGAAATGTTTTCCGTGATGTTTTTATATCCGACAAATGAAATTTGCAGTCTGTAAGCGCCGTGAGCTAACTGTAAAAACTCAAAATTCCCTTTCAAATCCGTAACAGTGGCTTTGTAGATTTTTCCCTCGCCATTTGGTTCAAACAGCACCACATTGGCAAATGGAAGCGGTCCGCCCCTTTCATCCGTTACATTTCCAAAAATTTCGCTGTTTGTTTCCAAAAATGATTTTTTAGTAATGATAATCAAATCGGAGGAGTTGTATTTGAAGTCTAAATCAGTTTCTTTCAGCATATTTTGAAGTAATTCGCTGACTGAAAGATTTTTTGCATTCACGCTTATCCGCACATCATCCGCCACTATTTCGTCGTTGTAGAGAATGCGGTAACCGCTTTTCTGCTGAATTTGTGCCAAAGCTTCTTTGATAGGCAGATTTTGTGCCGTGAATGTAATTTTGCGGGATTGAGCAAAGCCGGAAATGCTTATTATTAAAAATAGGGCTGTTATTGTAAAGTTTTTGATTGTGTTCATTTGTTATTGAATTTTGTTATATAGCCGTTACTTTGTAAATAAGGACTGCTTTTGGTTTCATTCGGCAATGCGGAAAAACCGCAATGCCAGGTATGTGAGAGAATACGAATTAGCTCTTATTTTGCAGTCTGCAAAGTCCCCCTGTGGGGGATTTAGGGGGCCGTAATAATGATACTTTTCTGATTGATTACGTACTCAAACGGATATGACAATCGCAATGCGTCCAGCATTTCTGGCAGAGTTTCGTTGGTAATTGAGCCGGTAAATCGCTGTGATTTGAGTTTTTCGTCGGCAATGGTGATTTGTACGCCGTAGCGGTTTTCCATCAGTTTTACCAAATTCGCCAGTTTCTCACGATTGAAGTTTAAGGGCTGATTGATCCATTTTACTTCCGTTGGGATGCTGTCCGGGCTGTTGGTCAATTGCGGTTTTAGGATGGTATCGAGTGCCAGTGCTACGCCGTTTCGCATCGTAAGACGTTGGTTTGGTTTCAGCAAAATTTCTTTGTTTTTGCTTGCTTTGGACTGCACGGCTACCGAACCCCGCAAAAGTGCCACTTCTACTTCGCCGTCTTGGTAGGCGTTTACGTTGAAAGCAGTTCCTTTTACCACAATTTTCACATCTCTGCTCTGCACGCGGAAAAGCACATCGGCATTGTGAACCACGTCAAAAAAAGCTTCGCCCGTAAGTTTCATTTCCCGCTTTTCCGTCCCGAAATTGTCGTTATATTCCAAGTTAGAATTTTCATTGAGCCACACTTGCGTGCCGTCATCGAGCGTGAGGAAAAGTTTTTCGTTTTGGGCTGAAATACTTTGCGTGTAAAGCTGTGCGTCGCTTGCTGAATTTCGAACCAAGAAAAATCCCGCTCCAATCAGCACTATCGCCACCGAAGCCACTTTCATCCACATCGGCACGGTGCGTTTCGGGTTAAGCGTGATTACAGGTGCGGGCATTTCACGTTCTATTTTGTCCCAGATTTCTTCCAATTTGGCTTCCACGTCCGTTTCTACCGTGGATTTTTGAGCCATATAATACTGAAATTCGGTATAAATACTGCGGAAATACGGATTTTCATCCATCGCGCTTTCCAGTCGGCGGTTTTCCTTTTCGCTTATCGTTCCTGCCGACAGCTTGGCCAGCAGGTTGAGGAATGTTGATTTTGTCATTATTTGGAGGATTGGTTAAGTAGTTAATTGGTTAAATAGTTGATTTGTTGAAAAGACTGGAAAATGGAGTAGTTTGCTCTTCTAACTTCCGGCTTTTGTATATAAGGACACGGAGTTTTTGAGAAGTACTTACCCGGATGGAAAATATTTTGTGATTTTACACTAAAAATCTTTTCAAAGAATAGAAAGAAATGAATTATGAATGCGATTGGTATATTGCGGAAATGGATATGATGCTATTCTTACAAGAAAATACTCAACATTTCACTTCGTAATTTTGTGTTTTTGATTTTTCGGGGCGAGTAACCCAAAAAGGCAGTAATTTCTGTTTCGAGTGATTTTACGGCTTTGTAAATTTGACTTTCTACGGTGCGAACAGACAAATTGAGAATTTCGGCGGTTTGTTTAGCGGAAAGTCCGTCTTCTTTCGTCATCTGAAAAATTAATCGCCGTTGCTCGGGCAGAGATGCCATAATTTCGTTGAGTTTGGCGTAAAGTTCCTGCCTTTCGAGGCTTTGCTGTGGATTTTCCGCTGACGTTACCAATTCGATTTGATTTTCTAAATTCACTTGCAATGGAATTGTTTTTCGGTGATAATTATAACAACGATTTTTTACCGCCACAAATAGATAGGTTTCAGCTTTCGTAATGCCGGACAAGGAGTTTCTGCCTTGCCAAAGTGCCACAAAAACATCCGAAACTACTTCTTCCGCATCGTCCCGATTTTCCAAGTAGTGCATTGCGAAACGGCACAAACGCTCGTACCACGCTCTGAAAAGCGTGTTGAAAGCATTTTTGTTGTCGGAAGCAATCTGCTGAAAAAGTTTTTCTGTCGTCATTCAAAACCGTTTATAGGTAAGGACAACAAAGTTAGGAAAAATACTTACCCTGCGAAAAAAAAATTTGTTGTACTTTTGTATAAACGCAAAAACCATCTCAATGTCAGAAACTCTTATCATCACACCCAATCAACCAAAAGAAGCTGTTTATCAGGAGCTTTATCCACAAATAAAGGCACTAATCGATGGCGAGAACGATTTAATTGCCAATCTGGCCAATATCTCATCAGCACTGAAAGAAGTTTTCGGTTGGTGGTGGGTAGGATTTTATTTGGTAAAGGAAAATGAATTGGTGCTTGGACCATTTCAGGGACCAATTGCCTGTACGCGGATTGCATTCGGGCGTGGTGTGTGTGGAACGAGTTGGAAAGAAAAACGCTCCATTTTAGTGCCGGATGTGAACGAATTTCCCGGACATATCGCTTGCAGTAGCGCTTCTGTTTCGGAAATTGTTGTGCCAATTTTTGATGAAAACAATGAAGTTTTTGCCGTGCTTGACGTAGATAGCGAACGCTACGATGTGTTGGATGAAATAGATGTGGAGTGGTTGGAGAAAATTGCTTCGCTTTTAAAATAAAAAATCAGATTTACCTAAGTAAAACTGATTTTAATATCTTCAAAGCTATAGATTTCTTTTTATTAAAAAAGCACATCCATTAGTTTTTGATCTCTGTTGTAAATATCTTTTCTAAAGTTTAATTTTCCATTTTTATCTACAAAAGCAGTAAAATATGTGATATAAACCGGCATCGGTTTCTCCAGATTTACTGTCGTTTCCTCGCCTTTATCCATGGCTTCTTTTATACGCTCGGGTGTCCAGCCTTTTTGCCCTTGCAAGAGATAATTTGCCAAAAATTCTGAGTTTGCTACTCTTACACAACCGTGACTATAAGCTCTCTCTGTGTTTGTAAACAGACTTTTAGCGGGCGAATCATGTAAGTAAATACTATGCGAATTTGGGAACATAAATTTGGCTTTTCCCAAAGAATTATTCGGTCCCGGTTTTTGACGGATATTTGGCAAATCGCCTTCATTTTCTCCGTAAATTTCCATATTTTTTTCTTCAAGATAATTCGGATTACTTTCTATTCCGGGGAGAATTTCTTTGGTGACAATGCTGGCAGGAATATTCCAGTACGGACTAAAAACGATATAGGAAATATCGCCCTCAAAAATCACCGTTTTATTCAAATCCTGCCCTACCACCACGTTCATTTCCCAAAGAAGCGAATCATTTTTGTAGGCATAAAGCTTATAGTCCGGGATATTTACAAATAAGTAATCTTTGTTTCCTCTGTCTGCAATCCATCGATATCGCTCCATATTGGCGAGAATTTGCTTTACACGAACGCTTCCGGGCACATTTAATGCCTCGAAAAAACCTTGTCCCGGAACACCATCCGGCTCTATTCCGTGTCGGATTTGAAAATTTTTAATCCCGGAAATCAAGGCTGTATCAAGGACAGAAGAATTATTATTTGCTGTCATATCTCCGAGTAAAACCAAGCGCTCTCTGACTTTCAGTAAAACAGAAGACGAATCGCCCGGTTCAAATTTCTTTTTTTTAGAAGTTATCGGTTCTAATTTATCCAACCCTTTCGTTTTAATATTTGAAAGCGCCAGTTTCAGATTAGAATAACCTTCACGCATCGATTCGCCATCGTAAAGATTTGTTTTATTCTCGATAATGTTGTTGAGCATTTCTGCCGGATCTGCTTTGTCACGCTTTATCAGCCAATTCAATGCACGAGTTTGCCTTTCACTTAAATCTTCTGTGAAGTTTTCTCTGTCGTAATGAAAAAACTGGGCTGAAAGCATTAAATCGATGGGTACGATGGTTTTACTGGAAGGTTCATCACCAAAAAGTTTGATTAACTCGTCTCTGTACGGCACAAGCTTTCCTTCCATTTTATCACCGGCATTGACGGATGCAATGTACATTTGAAAGGCCTGTTCAATCATTCCGTCTTCGTCAAACCAAGCCAGTTTGAAATCGCGGTCTCTATAAAACTTGGCTAAATCCTTTGCATAAGGCGCGAAGTCCGGATGTTTCGCAAAGAAATCCTTTATTTCCGAACTTCCAACTTCAATTTCTGAGATATTTTCTGACATTTTTCCCTGATTATTGAAAATCAAGAAATAGCCGGCAAGACCACCGGCAACAACAATAGCCAGAACAATCCAAATGATGCTTCTGTTTTTCATAAGGTAGGTTTTGATTAATTAGATAGTTGGTATTTGAGAGTAAATTTTACTTGGTAACTTCAAATCCCTTCCAGAAAGCTCTCCATCTTTCCAAATCGCCGGCTTCCTGAATTTTATCGTGATTGATGGCAAGTGATGATTTTTCGCCACCGGCTTTGGTTTGGATATTTACGCTGATGTTCGATTTATCTTCCAATCCACAACGCCAGTAACGCCATTTTTCGGTCTGGCTGATGCTGGGTTCGCGGGTAATTTTCACTCCGTCAAATTCGGTCATTCCTTCCACGCTTTTCACCCATTTTTCCAGCGCAACGTCCATATTTCCGGCAATGGTTTTGCTTACCGTTACTTGAAAATCGCCGTCACAGGTTTGTCCGGGAATGCGTCGCCCAATGTGTTGTTCATAAGCAACAGTGATGCCCTGGCTCCACCATTCGTTGGCGCCATGAGCATTTACTTTGCGGGCAATTTCATCGTGCGGAAGTTCTTTGGCATTGATGCTTTCCAGAAATTCCAACCAGAATTCCCAGCTTT
>CAZCIU010000023.1:0-36383 GCA_964498765.1 uncultured Paludibacter sp.
ACACCAAAATCAGCCGCTCGAAATGCGCAAAACGGCACAATGGTTGTATCGGCAATTAATGGAACAGTCTTGGCTTGGCAAATCTTTGAAATAGCTTTCAAATCAGCCACTTCCAATTGTGGGTTGGTGATTATTTCCAGAAACAACGCGCAAGTATTATCGTCGATATTCTGCTCTATTTCAGCAAGATTAGTCAAATCACAAAACCGGACATCCACATCAAAAGCTGCAAACGTAGATTTGAAAAACGAGAAAGTATTTCCAAACAAATGCTTGGATGTCACGATATTTTGCCCTGACTTAGCAATTGTGAAAAAAACATTGGAAATGGCAGCCATTCCCGAACTTAACGCGGTTACATTCAGAGCATTTGTAATCGTCTTTACTCGTTTTTCGAAATATTCAACCGTTGGATTGCTAATCCTGGAATAAGTATGGTCGTCCGTTTTACCCGAAAACGCCGCTTGCATAGCTTCTGCACTTACAAATTCAAAGGCAGCCGTATTGTACACTGGCATCGCCAAACTTCCGTAAGGATCAGGCTTTGCGTAGTCGGTGTGAAGTATGTCGGAATTGAAATTTTTCATATATTATAAAGCCCCTCTAAATCTCCCCTCAAAGGGAGACTTTAACGGAGTAAAACGTTTCAGCGAATTCTCATTAATCACACAAAGCAGCCCTTCCCCTTGTGGGGGAAGATGGATGGGGGCTTTCTATCTCAATTTCGCGTCTAATTTAGTTTCAATATTCTTCTGAATTTTCTGCATCACATTGTCTATCACATTATCAGTCAATGTTTTGCTTTCGTCTTGCAACGTGAAACTTACAGCGTACGATTTCTTACCGGCTTCCAGGTTTTTACCTTCATACACATCAAACAAGCTGACATCTTTCAAGAATTTACGTTCACTTTCAAAAGCAATTTTCTCAATTTCAGCGAATTTCACATTTTTATCCAGCAAGAATGCCAAATCACGATAAACTTCCGGGAATTTTGGTAATTCCTTGTATTTTATCGCGTTAGTATCAAGCACAGCTAAAATATTGGTCCAATTCAAATCAGCAAAATAAACATCTGCATCCACATCGGTCAGTTTTTTTACCGTATCGCTCACAATTCCAAAGGTAGCAAGCAGTTTTTTGTTAGCTGATTTCACGCTCATTGCTTCGGTGTAAATATCGCTTTCAAATTCTTCCATTCGCAGTTTTTTCAGATCAAAACCTAAACGAACCAAAACGTTTTGCAAGTAAGCTTTCAACTCGTAAATACTTGTTTTTTGCGTGCCGGAAGTCCACGAAGCTTCAAATTTATTACCGGTTACCCAAAGTCCCAAGTGATAGTCTTCGCTGAAAGCAGCCAAATTTTCGCCCTCTTTCTTGTTGTCGGCGTTGTATTGGTAGCAATTTCCAAACTCGTACAGACGCAAATCAGTGTTTCTGTGGTTGATATTGCGAGCAATATTCTCCATCCCGCCAAAAAGCAACGTTTGACGCATCACGCCAAGGTCGTTGCTCAACGGGTTCATAATTCGCACGCTTTGAGCATCCGGATATGAAGTCAAATTGGCATAATATCCCACTTTTGTCAGCGAATTATTCAGCACTTCGTTGAAACCTTGCGCGGTCAGTTGCTCCGAAATCAGCATTTGCAGTTTGTGGCTGTCGGGCTTTTTCACAAAACTCAATGTAGAAATCAGATTGTCGCCAATTTCCACATTATTATATCCGTAAATACGTAAAATATCCTCAATCACGTCCACATCACGCTGCACATCCACGCGGTAAGCAGGCACTTTCAGCTCAAATTGCTCGTCATTTTCTGACACAATTTCCATTTCAAGACCGTTCAGAATTTTCACAATCGCCTCTCTGCCAATTACTTTACCGATAAGCGTATCAATTTTCTTTTTAGAAAGCACCACGTCAAACGGCTTAATCTGCGTAGGATATTCATCCACTATTTCGCTCGAAATCGTTCCGCCGGCCACTTCCTGAATAAGCAAAGCGGCACGTTTCAGTGCGTAAATGGTTATTTCAGGGTCGCAACCGCGCTCAAAACGGAAGGAAGCATCGGTATTCAAACCGTGACGACGAGCCGTTTTACGAATGCTTACCGGATTGAAATAAGCACTTTCAAGAAAGACATTTTTCGTGCTTTCGGTAACTCCCGAAGTCAATCCGCCAAAAACTCCCCCGATACACATCGGTTCATCGCCGTTGCAAATCATCAAATCGGCCGGATTGAGCTTGCGTTCCACGCCATCCAGGGTTGTGAAAGGCGTATTTTCCGCCAAATTCTTCACACGAACTTCTCCGCTCGTAATTTTATCAGCATCAAAAGCGTGCAGCGGTTGCCCCAGCTCGTGCAGCACAAAGTTGGTAATATCTACAATATTATTAATCGGGCGTTGCCCTATATTTAACAAATGTTCTTTCAGCCATTTCGGCGACTCCTGCACCGTAATGCCCGAAATTTTTACAGCCGAATAGCGTGGACAAGCTTCCGTATTCTCGATTTTCACCGGAATAGAAAGATTTGTATTTTGAACGCTGAATGCATCCACGGTAGGTTTGTTGAGTTTTACGCTCTCATCGTGCAAAGCAAAATACGCAGACAAATCACGTGCCACACCATAATGCGACACTGCGTCAGCGCGGTTTGGCGTGATGTCCACTTCTATCAGCACATCGTCTTTGATACCGTAATATTCTTTTGCCGGCATGCCTACTTCCACATCTTCGGGAAGAACTATAATGCCTGCGTGGCTCGTTCCAATGCCGATTTCATCTTCCGCACAAATCATCCCGAACGATTCCACGCCGCGAATTTTCGATTTTTTGATGGTAAAACTTTCATCGCCTGAATAAAGCACGGTGCCAAGTGTTGCTACTACCACTTTTTGTCCGGCAGCCACGTTGGGTGCACCACAAACAATTTGCTGCGGTTCGCCTGTACCGATATTTACAGTTGTAACGCTCAAATGATCAGAATTTTCGTGCTTTTCACAGGTCAGCACCTCACCAATCACCAAGCCTTCCATACCGCCTTTCACGGTTTGGATGTTTTCCACTGTACCCACTTCCAGCCCGATTGAAGTCAGGATTTGTGCTAATTTTTCAGGAGATACATTAATATTAATGTATTCTTTCAACCAATTGTAAGAAATATTCATTTTTGTAAAACTTAATAATGTAGGAAGTCAGAAGCTCGAAGCACGAAGTAAAAGCTAATGTGCTTCAAACTTCAATCTTCACGCTTCTAACTTTTTGAATTTGCAAAGGTACAGTTTTTTTCTGTGTCTTCATTTTATTCATTTTCAAAAATTCAATATTTTACTTAAAATTATTGCACAATATTTTTGTTTTTGTGTAATTTTCGTATTTTTGCCGAATTATAATTTAATCAAAATTCAAAAAATAATGATCAAAGAGAATTTTATACGTTTATTTGAGGACAGTTTTAGAAAAAACTGGGATTTGGAGGCATATACCAATTACGGCGAAGGCCTTACTTTGACTTATGCTCAGGTGGCAGAGGAAATTGCGAAACTTCACCTGCTTTTTGAACAAGCAGAAATTAAACCGAATGATAAAATTGCTCTTATCGGGAAAAATAATGCCAACTGGGCTATAACGTACATCGCCACAGTAACGTATGGCGCTGTAATTATTCCAATTTTGCAGGATTTCAACCCGACTGACGTTCACCATATTGTCAATCATTCCGAATCAAAAGCGCTTTTTGTGAGTGATAATATTTGGGAAAATCTGGAAGAAGGCAGTTTGAGAACTGTAAAATCCATTTTTTCACTGAATAATTTTAATTTGATTGGTTTGATTAATCAGCCAACTCCTACCCTTTTGGAAGAAAGTGAAAGCAAAGAAACTATCGTTGCACCGCTGGACCCAAAGAAATTGACGCAAGTTTATATTCAGGAACTTTTCAATGAAAAATACGACAATGATTTCCACAGAGATAACGTGCGCTATATAGATAAACCAAATTCGGAGCTTGTCTGCATCAGCTATACTTCCGGCACAACCGGTTTTAGCAAGGGCGTGATGCTTACCGGAAATAATTTCGCAGGGAATATTACTTTCGGAATTCGCACGCAATTATTGGCTCCGGGCTATAAAATCGTGGCATTTTTGCCTTTGGCACACGCTTATGGTTGCGCTTTCGACTTCCTGACCGCCACTTGTACTGGAAGTCACATCCATTTTATCGGACGTACGCCATCTGCCAAAATTCTTTTGAATGCATTCGCGGAAGTGAAGCCGAACGTGATTTTCTGCGTTCCTTTGATTATTGAAAAAATTTACAAAAAACAAATTCAACCGCTTCTGGGAAAATCAGCCATTCGCTGGGTTTTGAAAGTTCCGTTGTTGGACCAAACTATTCTTGGACAAATTCGCAAAAAACTGATCGATGCTTTCGGCGGTAATTTCTCACAAGTAGTTGTGGGTGGTGCGCCGCTTAATGCTGAGGTGGAAGATTTTTTCCATAAAATCAAATTTCCATTCACTGTTGGATACGGTATGACAGAGTGTGCTCCGCTGATTAGCTATGCTCACACCAATGAATTTATCCCAAAATCTGCCGGAAAAGTGCTTGACATCATGGAGGCAAAAATAGACCGTCCTGATCAAAAAACCGGCATTGGTGAAATTTTCGTGCGTGGCGAAAACGTGATGATGGGTTATTACAAAAACGAAGAAGCTACCGCCGATATTCTGGATGAAGATGGCTGGCTGCACACCGGCGACCTTGGCACTATTGACGAAAATGAGAATATTTTCATCCGTGGACGCAATAAAACGATGATTTTGAGTGCCAATGGACAAAATATTTATCCGGAAGAAATTGAAGCGAAGCTAAATAATATGCCATACGTGCTTGAAAGTTTGGTGATTGAAAATAACGGCAGACTTGTGGCACTGGTTTATCCAGACTACGAATCAATGGACGCCGAAGGAGTTTCGCAAGAACAACTTGGTGAAATTATGGATGAAAACAAAAAACAACTAAATGCCGCAGTAGCAGCTTACGAAAGCATCTCGAAAATTCAGCTTTATCCTCACGAATTTGAAAAAACGCCTAAAAAGAGTATTAAAAGATACTTATATAATACAGCTGCCGGAAATTAAACTTGATTTTCAACTCATTCTAATAAGAGCAAAAACTCATTTTAGAAACGCGGAAATAAAAATATTTCCGCGTTTTTTTGTATAATCATGAGAGAAATGAGTAATAATTATGTTAAAAAGTCCGTTTTTGCTCCATTTTTTTAAAAATAAATTGATAAATATTTGCAATAGATAATGATTTTACATTAACTTTGCACCGTTTTTGACACTTATATAAAATTTGTTAACACAAGTAAAAAGCATTTTAAGAAATTGTCAAAAAAAAGCGTTCCTGGTTTCTTTAACAAATCAACTCAAAATTAATGACTTGTCCAATTTTCAGGATTTTTGAGAAGTGAAAAGAAAATCCAAGTAAATGAAGGAGTATTTGTTCTTAAAGAGTTAAGAATTAAAGTTCTAAAATTATTTTTATTTTTAAGTTTTATTTTCGCCATCTGACGTATATTAGAGTGTTTCATAAGATATATTTTAAGACTTTTTTGTAGTTCTGAAAGGTAAAAGTAAAAATAAAATAAAAAAAAATGAGAATTATTAATGTGAAATCAAAATATTGATGTAACTTTGCACCGATTTTGAATTGAACAAAATATATAACATGTTAAATTTTTAAAGGATTAAAACAAAATGAAAAAAGTATTTGTATTTTTCGCAGTTGCAGCTATGTTCGTAGCTTGTAACAAACCAGCTCAAACAGAAACTGAAGCAACAGTTGAT
Source organism: uncultured Paludibacter sp. (assembly GCA_964498765.1). Taxonomy (GTDB): domain Bacteria; phylum Bacteroidota; class Bacteroidia; order Bacteroidales; family Paludibacteraceae; genus UPXZ01. The sequence continues at coordinate 5,863 of CAZCIU010000023.1, forward strand.
TCTGTAACTACTGAAGTTGTAGAAACTGTAGATTCAACTCTTAACGCTGTTGCTGACTCTGTTGTTAGCGCTGCTACAGATTCTCTAGCTGCTGCTGTTAACTAATTAGACCATTAATAATGATCGAAAGGAGCCCGTTAGTATTAACGGGCTTTCTTTTTTTACATAAGTAACGCAAACTTATTATTAAAATCTACATATTTTAAGTAATTTTGCAAGTTAAACAAAGAAAAGACATGTTACGAATTGCAATACAGACAAAAGGTCGACTGAATGAAGACACGATGCTTTTGGTTCAGGAAACAGGGATCAAATTGGAGTTTGGGAAAAGGCAACTGCTTCAGCCGGCCAAAAACTTTCCGCTGGAAGTTCTATTTTTACGTGATGATGATATTCCACAATCCGTAGCTGACGGAGTTTCAGACATTGGGATAGTAGGCGAAAATGAATTTGCCGAAAAGAAAAAAGATGTAGAAATTATCAAAAGACTGGGTTTCAGCAAGTGCAGACTTTCACTCGCCATCCCAAAAGCTGCTGAATATACCGGATTGGAATGGTTCAATGGAAAAGTTATCGCTACGTCATATCCAGTGATTTTAGAAGATTTTCTGAAATCAAAGAATATAAATGCAGAAATTCACGTCATAACCGGATCGGTAGAAATTGCTCCCGGAATTGGACTTTCTGATGCCATTTTTGATATTGTAAGTTCGGGCAGCACATTGGTTACCAATCACTTGAAAGAAGTGGAAGTAATCATGAAATCGGAAGCCATTTTGATTGGAAATAAAAATCTAAGTGCCGAAAAGAAAAAAATTCTCGACGAATTTTTATTCAGAATTGAAGCCGTTCAATTGGCTGAAGATAAAAAATACGTTTTGATGAACGTGCCGACCGAAAAAATCGTTGAAATCGTAGAAGTAATTCCTGGAATGAAAAGTCCAACCGTAATGCCATTGGCTAAAGAAGGCTGGAGCTCGCTTCACGCGGTAATTAGCGAGAAAAGTTTTTGGGACATAATCGGGAAGCTGAAAAACCTCGGAGCCGAAGGAATTTTGGTACTTCCAATTGAGAAAATGATTCCTTAAAATCGGCCTAATCAGTTGATTTTACAGTTATTTTGCACATTAAAAGCCATTGTTTCAGTTTTTTTAACGGTGAGGGCAAATTTTCATTTTCAAATGAAATTAAAATGTGCCATCTTTGCATATTCAAATTTAACACTCAGTTTTGGGCAAACCAACACACACTTTAATGCAATACAGAAAATTATTTTTTGCAGCTATTTTGCTTACGCTAACTACCCAGTTTGCTGTAAGTCAGAATAATACGAATTCTCCCTACACCCGATTTGGATACGGAGATATTACAGAAAGCACCGCAACCGAACTTCGCGGAATGGGTGGCGTTTCGCTTGGAAACAGATCCATCAATACCATCAACAGCATGAATCCGGCGTCCTACAGCAGCGTGGACAGCCTTACTTTTATGTTTGACTTGGGAGCATCTGCCCGATTTACCCGTTTTTCGGATGCGAGTAACGCAAAAAACACATTCAACGCCAATTTGGAATATATCACCATACGTTTCCCGATTGCTAAATGGCTCGGATTTAGCGCCGGAATGCAGCCTTTTTCGCTTGTTGGATATAATTTTAGCCAACAAGATGCGCTGATAATGCCAAATGAAAGCGAGAAAAAAATTAATTATCAGCAATCTTTCAGCGGTTCGGGTGGATTTTCACAAATTTATGGTGGTTTGTCTTTGAATCTGTTCAATCACATTTCGCTCGGAGCAAATGCATACTACATTTTCGGTGATGCAAGCAATTATTTGCTGCAAAGTTTCGAAAACACCAGCGGATTTACACCTTCATATTATAACAATCAAATCAAAGTTAACGACTTCAAATTCCGTTACGGATTGCAAGCGTACAACACTTTTGCTGACAAGCACGATGTTACGATTGGTTTGATTTATGAAAATAAGAATAAATTGAACGGAAATTTCACTGCGACTTTGAATAATGACACCATTAAAAATATCAGTGGTTTTGAACTTCCGCAAACTATTGGTGGTGGTATTTCCTACACTTACAACAAAAAACTGACCGTTGCTTTTGATTACGTACAACAAGGTTGGGGTGACGCTCTGTATTTTGGTAAAAAAGACACGCTGATGAATACATCAAAATATGCGGTTGGTCTGGAGTACATTCCAAATCCATCCAGTATTAAAATTTCCGACAAAATTCGTTACCGTGTTGGTTTCAGCACTTCCAATCAGTATTACAAAGTGGATAACGCTGTGCAACCGAACAATTTTATTTTCTCCGTGGGTGCCGGCTTCCCAACTCGTACAGGAAAAAGCATGATGAACGTTTCGCTTGAATACGGAAAAATCGGCTCAGTAAACAGACTTCGCGAAGATTACCTAAAACTAAGCTTCAGTGCTTCAATCAATGAATTCTGGTTCTTCAAACCAAAATTGTAAGCATGTCAAATTGGGATAAGATATTAAAAAAACTAACAACCGCCACTTTGGTGGTTGTTCTGTTAACGGCCGTTTCTTGCGCCAAAGAAGAGCAGGAAAAAATCGGTGCGGTAAAAGATCGCAAGGTTTTGCCGGGATTATCTGTTTCCAAAATCACTACGGTCATTTCCGATTCGGGCATTACGCGCTACCGAATTGTTACAGATAAAATGGACGTTTTCGACAAAGCGAACGAACCGTATTGGGATTTTCCAAAAGGACTTTATTTCGAACGATTTGCTGAAAATCTGGCTATTGATGCCAATTTCAGAAGTAATTACGCTCGCTATTACGAGCGGAAAAAACTTTGGGAATTTAAGGATAAAGTGAAAGCAATCAACCTGCAAGGACAGATGTTTGAGACGGATTTGCTTTATTGGGATGAAGCTAATGACCGAATTTATTCCGATAAATTTATTCGCATCACGCGCGAAACCGGCGTAACTACCGGAATTGGCTTTGAATCGGACGAATCATTGACCAGATGGATCATCCGAAATCCGCAAGCTGATATTTATTACAAAGAAAATCAGTAATTCTGATAATTTCAGCATTTTTACCTACCTTTATTTATTCCTCAGACTTCAATTATTCATTGCTTAATGCTAAAATGGATAAAAAAAGAGAGCTATTTTTAGTCTGCTGAGAAAAATTCTCTATATTTGTAATCTTATAAAACAACTCAAAAACTCGTAATATCATGTTAAACAACATTCTATTGTTCTCATTTGGTGCTCCTGAGGTTATCCTAATCGCTTTAGTTGTGCTTTTGATATTTGGCGGAAAAAAAATTCCTGAGCTGATGCGTGGTCTTGGCAAAGGCGTCACCAGTTTCAAAAAAGGGCTGAAAGACGTGGACGACGAAATCAAAAAAGACATGGAATAAAAGCGTTCATCTGCTTTCTAAAAGGGAGAAAAGGTGAAATCAAAGAAAGATATTTCTGAAAAAGACAGCACGTTCTGGGAACATTTGGAGGCATTGCGATGGACAATTCTCCGAAGTTTGGGCGTGCTTTTGGTTCTTGTATTTATCAGTTTCGGCTTCAAAGATTTCATCTTTAATAAAATCATCCTTCCTCCGCTCACATCGGATTTTCACACTTATCGTTTTCTTTGTTATCTGGCTGAACTGACCGAATTTCCGGCACTTTGTCCCGAGGATTTTCAGATACAGATGATTAATATCACGCTCTCCGGACAATTTATGATTCACATGCTTTCGTCGCTGATCATTGCCGTGGTGATTGCTGTGCCATACCTGCTTTTCGAAGCCTGGAAATTTATTCGCCCTGCGCTTTATCCGGATGAAAAAAAGAGTGTCGGGAAAATTTTCCTTTCATCTTCATTTTTGTTTTACCTTGGAGCAGCCATCAGTTATTTTATAATTTTTCCGTTTACGCTGCGTTTTCTCGGCACTTATCAAGTGTCTGACGTAATTGTCAATCAGATTTCTATCCAATCTTACATGAATACGCTTGCATTGCTTGTATTTTTTATGGGATTGGCATTTGAGCTACCTGTAGTGATGTATTTGCTTTCGCAAATTGGTTTGGTAAATAAAGATATGCTTCGCAAATTCCGTAAATATGCCTTTGTGGCTGTGCTGATTTTGGCGGCATTTATCACTCCGACTACCGATCCGTTTACTATGATGATTGTGGCAACTCCAATTTATTTGCTTTACGAACTTAGTATTGTTGTTTCCAGTAATAAAAAAGTGGAAACAGACGAGCCCGAAAATTCGGACGACGAATCGGAGGATGAAGTAGCTGAAGAAGAATATTCTGAATCAGACACCTATACAATTTAAACTTTACCTACCTAAACTTTTTTGAAATTCTAAAAATTTAACTTATTCATTTGCAACATTTTGCAGATTAATATTTATATTTGTTGAAATTTATCAATTCGAAGTAAAAAACAAAAATAATATTTAAACTAAAAGTCTTATGTCATCAACAGTAAAACTTTATTCTTTGGAATTTTCCAATGTAAAAACCTATTTGTTTGCAGCAGCATTTGTAGTTGGAAACTTGGTTCTTCCGCAGTTGGCACACTTAATTCCGCAGGGTGGACTTATTTTTCTGCCAATTTATTTCTTTACGCTGATTTCAGCTTATAAATACGGAATTCGTGTAGGATTGCTTACCGCAGTTTTATCTCCGCTGGTTAACAGCATGCTTTTCGGGATGCCTCCTGCAGCCGTTTTACCAATTATTTTAGTAAAATCCATACTTCTGGCAGTTGCGGCTTCGATGGCAGCCAGGCATTTTGGCAAAGTAAGCATTCTCGGAATTATTCTGGCTGTTTTGGCGTATCAATTAATTGGAATGGGCGTAGAATGGATTATGACACAAAGTTTTGCGGCAGCATTTCAAGACGTTCGTTTGGGATATCCGGGCATGTTGCTTCAGGTAGCCGGAGGATATTTGGTGCTCAAAGCACTTGAAAAACTATAATTTCATAGTCGAATGGAGCAAAAAACACTGGAAGAGCTGATGGTTCGATTTCGTGAAATTGAATTTCATGAAAATTTCGATATGATTGTAGCCATCGCTAACGGAGGAATTGTCCCGGCTGCAATCTTAAATCAGCGACTGGGAATAGAATTTCAAATTCTGAAAATAAATTTACGGGATGTAAATCAAAAGCCAAAATACGACAATCCGCAATTACTTTCGCCCATCGAGTTTGATTTTAAAGGAAAAAGTATTTTGCTGGTTGAAGACAGAATTAAAACCGGAGCGACGGTCAATTTTGCCGTTGAACTGCTGAAAGAAGCCAAATTCGTGAAAACTTTTGCAGTCAATGGAAATGCTGACTACGCTCTGTACAACGAGAATTGCTTTAAATTTCCCTGGAATATTTAGCATATTCTTCGTCAAGCCTTATTTTCGTTTCACAAATTAATCTTAGATATTACTTTCAATTCAATATTGAACTAAAATTGACTTACTATGGACAGACGAAAATTTTTACGGTCACTCGCAATGACCGGCGCAGCGACTGTAGGCGGCACAGTTGCGATAAAAGAAGACGGCACATTGGGAATTATGGCGCAATCCGTGAATGCCCAGACATCGAGCGTAAAGGCAAATTATGACCTTGTGGCTGTACTTGGCGGTGAACCGGAAGCCATGTTTCGCAAAGCGATTGCCGAAATGGGCGGAATGGGAAAATTTATCAAAAAAGGCGATAAAGTGGTTGTAAAACCGAATATCGGCTGGGATAAATCGCCCGAACTTGCTGCAAATACCAACCCAAAACTTGTTTCAGAAGTTATCAAACAATGTTTCAGAGCCGGAGCGAGCGAAGTTACCGTTTTTGATCATACTTGCGATGACTGGCGAAAATGCTATGCCAACAGCGGCATTGAAGCTGCGGCAAAAGCTGCAGGAGCAAAAGTAGTACCTGCTCACCAGAAAAGTTACTACAAACAAGTAGCTCTTCCAAATGGTAAAAGCCTGAAATCCACCAAAATCCACGAAGCTATCGTCAATTGCGACAAATGGATTAATATCCCGATTTTGAAAAATCACGGCGGCGCTCAAATGACTATCTCCATGAAAAATTACATGGGAATTGTTTGGGACAGAGGATTTTTTCATGCAAATGACTTGCAGCAGTGCATTGCAGATGTTTGCACTTATCCAAAACGCCCTGTGCTGAATATCGTGGATGCTTATCGCCTGATGAAAACGAGTGGACCGCGCGGAAAATCGGCTTCGGATGTGGTTCTGACCAAAGGACTTTTTATGTCGCAAGACATTGTGGCTGTGGATACTGCTGCAGTTAATTTCTTTAGTCAGGTGCGTGAAATGCCGCTGAGCAAGGTTTCACACATTTCCAAAGCACAATCACTCAAACTTGGCACCATGGATCTTAACAAACTGAAAGTAAGACGAGTAAAAATCTAAATTTCAGTCGATTTTCCCAAATATTTTTTAGAAAATGGAGGCAAAGATTGCTTTGTCTCCTTTTGCAATCAATTCCCAAACTAGGAATTCATTATTATGCTTAAAAAAACACGTGTAGCCGTATCTTTGGTACTTTTTGTACTTATTACGATTTATTTTGTCGATTTTGCGGAATTACTGCCGATAAAATTCAGTTTCTTGGCAGACATCCAATTTATGCCTGCGTTGCTTTCACTCAATGCAATTATTTTAATTGCCTTAGTAGCTTTGACGCTGATTTTCGGTCGTGTGTATTGCTCATCCATCTGTCCGATGGGAATATATCAAGACATAGTGGCCTGGATTTCAAAGAAAATCCCGAAAAAACTCCGCAAAAAAAGAAGAAAATACACCTACAGTCCTGCAAAATCCATTTTGCGATGGGTGATTTTAGCCGCAACGCTTATCGCTTTTTTATTTGGATTTACGTTTTTGGTAGGCTTGCTCGACCCTTATGCAGCCTACGGAAGGATGGTTACGCACATTTTCCGTCCTGCCTATTTAGCCGGGAATAATGTATTGCAATCGATTTTTACCAGTTTTGATAATTACACTTTCTACAAAGTAGGGATTTACGGTTTAGGCATTTTTTCCTTGGTAATTGCATTGATTACGATGTTTTCAATCGGATTCTTAGCCTGGAAAAACGGACGCACTTATTGCAACACGGTTTGTCCGGTCGGAACTACGCTTGGTTTTTTGAGTAAATTTTCACTTTTCAAAATTCAGTTTGTCCACGCAAATTGCAATTCTTGCGGACTTTGCTCCATGAATTGCAAGGCATCCTGCATCAATTCCGAGAAAATGGAAGTTGATCACAGCCGATGCGTGAGTTGTTTCAATTGCATCGAAGTTTGCAATCATTCCGCAATGAAATATGCACCGATTAATTTTAGAAAAAAAGTCGTTGCAGATGATTTTTCAGCATCGGAAGTTGATAAATCAAAACGTAGATTTCTTTCAGCTTCAGTTGCAACTACGGTAGCTGCAACCAGTTTGTTGGCACAAAAAACCACCGGAGTGGAGCTTCGAAAGGAAGTAAAACGAAACCATCCGATTGCACCTCCGGGTTCGCTCAGCGTAGCAAACTTGCAGAATAAATGCGTTTCTTGTCATCTCTGCGTGAGCAAATGTCCTTCGCATGTGATTAAACCTGCATTTTTGGAATATGGTTTAGCCGGAATGATGCAACCGAAGCTTTATTTTGATCATGGTTTTTGTAATTATGATTGTACAATTTGTAGCGATGTATGCCCTACTGGAGCCATTTTACCGCTCACAAAAGAGGAAAAGCACGTTACTCAAATGGGAAAAGTTCAGTTTATTATCGAAAATTGCATTGTTTATTATGATGAAACCAGTTGTGGAGCTTGCTCTGAACATTGCCCAACGCAGGCTGTGAGCATGGTTCCATACAAAGGCTCACTGACTATTCCGCACACGGAAACGGAAATTTGTGTAGGATGCGGCGGCTGCGAATATGTCTGCCCGGCCATTCCTTACAAGGCCATTTACGTGGAAGGAGTGAGCGAACACAACACACTGGAAATTGAACACGAAGAGCAAGAAGAATACGAAATTACTGATTTTGGTTTCTAAAATTTAGCCGAAAATAAATAAAACATTTTTTTAATTATGAGAAGAAATTTTTTCTTAATACTATTTTTCATTGGAATTGGGATTTCAGGCAGTCAAGCCGAAGTGATAAAATCAATTGAAACGGAAACTCTCACGATTGCCAAAAGTGATGCAACAAAATTAAAATCACAGCGTCCGGCAGTGAATGAGCGGCTTTTCAAATCTGATGCTGTTGAGAAAAAAATCCAATGGGTTGTAAATCAGTTGAAAAATCCATATTTGGCCTGGATGTTTGAAAATTGCTATCCAAACACGCTGGATACCACTGTGCATTACAGAAAGTTGAATGGCGAAGACGATACTTTTGTTTATACCGGCGACATTCACGCCATGTGGCTTCGCGATTCGGCAGCGCAGGTTTACCCTTACGTGCAACTTGCTAACGACGATGAAAAACTGAAAAAAATGCTTCGAGGCGTTATTCTACGCCATCAAAAACTCATAATCATTGATCCTTACGCCAATGCTTTCAACGATGGACCTACGGGTGGAAATTGGCAAAGCGACGGCACGGACATGAAACTCGAACTTCACGAGCGGAAATGGGAGATTGATTCGCTCTGCTACCCTATCCGACTTGCGTATCAATATTGGCTCACAACAGGCGACAACAGCGTTTTTGGGAAAGACTGGGAAGAAGCAATCAGACTTACCGTACAAACTTTCAAAGAACAACAACGCAAGGAAAATGACGGTCCTTACAGATTTCTTCGAGTGACTGACAGACAGCATGATACGCTTTCAAATGTTGGTTGGGGAACTCCGGTAAATCCTGTAGGTTTGATTGTCTCATCGTTTCGCCCTTCGGATGATTCTACTATTTTCCAATTTCTAATTCCATCGAATTTCTTTGCTGTAACTTCGCTTCGCAAAGCTGCAAAAGTGCTGAAAGAGGTTAATAAAAACACCGAATTAGCAAATGAGTGCTTGGCTTTGGCAAAAGAAGTGGAAACGGCCCTCAAAAAATATGCGGTACATAAACATCCAAAATATGGCAAAATTTACGCCTTTGAAGTAGATGGTTTTGGTAATCAATTGCTTACAGATGATGCAAATGTGCCAAGTTTATTGAGTTTGGCTTACTTGGGAGATGTGGATGCAAAAGATAAAATTTACCAAAATACACGTCGATTTGTTTGGAGTAAAGACAATCCGTATTTCTTCAGCGGAAAAGCCGGAGAAGGAATTGGTGGTCCGCACATCGGCTACGACATGGTTTGGCCGATGAGCATTATGATGAAAGCATTTACGAGTAAAAATGACGCGGAAATCAAAAACTGCGTGGAAATGCTGATGAAAACAGATGCCGGAACCGGATTTATGCACGAATCATTCAATAAAGACGATGCCAATAAGTTTACCCGCGAGTGGTTTGCCTGGCAAAACACACTCTTTGGAGAATTGATAATTAAACTGATTGACGACGGAAAACTGGACTTACTAAACAGCATAGAATACCAAGGGAAATAGATTTTACCTTCATCTGAAGACACTATATTGACATAGGCAATAAACTAAATTTTTTAAAAAGTTTATTGCCTTTTTTATTTTAAATGATAAATTTTCACTCACTTTGTATCCGCCGATAATTCAGCGAATTACAAGCTTTCGTGAAAATTTAAGATTCTTCAACTGAATTTTTAAGAAAAATATTTTGGGTAAATTCAGAAAAATTGAGTACTTTTGAATCCCGTTAGCATTAATCAACAAAAACAGCAACGGGACATGAGATACTCTTCACAAATCGGTTTTGACAACGAAAAATACCTTCACGAGCAGTCAGAAGCCATCCTAAATCGTGTAAGTCGTTTCAACGACAAACTTTACTTGGAAATGGGCGGGAAAATTCTCTACGATTACCATGCAGCCCGCGTTCTGCCCGGTTTTGATCCCAATGTAAAAATCCGTTTACTTCAAAAATTAAAAGATAAAATTGATGTGATTCTTTGCGTTCACGCCGGTGATTTGGAACGTAATAAAGTGCGTGCTGACTTCGGAATTACTTATGATGTAGATGCTTTCAAAAGTATCGACGACATGAAGTGGTTTGGCATTCACGTGGCTGCCGTTGTTATCACTCGCTTCAAAAATCAACCCGCTGCCATCACTTTTCAAAACAAATTGGAGCTGAAAGGCATCAAAGTTTATCGTCACTACCCGACCAAAGGTTATCCGCTGGATGTTGAAACCATAGTGAGCAACGAAGGCTATGGTGCTAATGAATATATCGAAACTACGAAACCAATCGTTGTCGTAACAGGACCGGGTCCTGGAAGTGGAAAACTGGCAACTTGTCTTTGTAATTTATTTCACGATTATAGAAATGACGTAAAAGCCGGATATGCGAAGTTTGAGACATTCCCGGTTTGGGATTTACCGCTCGATCATGCAGTTAATGTTGCTTACGAAGCAGCCACAGCTGATCTTCGAGACCGAAACATGATTGATCCGTATCACCTGGAAGCTTACGGAATTGAAGCGGTAAACTACAATCGCGACATTGAAGCTTTCAAATTATTGAAACGAATTTTGGAAAAAATTACAGGCGGCGAATCGATGTACCAATCGCCAACTGATATGGGTGTTAATCGCGTAAGTTCAGGAATTGTGGATGATAAAATTGTACAAGATGCTGCATTTCAGGAAGTAATCCGTCGATATTTCAGAAGTTCGGTGGAATTCGCCATGGGAATGACCGGAAAATCGACTTTAGAGCGCTCACAGGATATTATGAAGCGAATCGGCGCGAACGAAAGAGACCGAAAAGTAGTTGCTGCTGCCCGAAAAGCTGCATCTGACGCTGAGGAGAAAGGAAAAGGTTACGGCGGAATTTTCAGTGGTGCGGCCATCGAATTGCACGACGGCACAATTATTACCGGAAAGAGTTCGCAATTGTTTCACTCGTCTGCCAGTATGATTTTGAATGCGACTAAACACCTTGCAGGATTGCCTGACAGCATGATTTTATTGCCGGAAAGCATTATCGATTCGGTTACGCACTTGAAAAAAGACATTCTGAATGGAAAACAAGTGAGCCTGGATGTGGAAGAAACATTGATTGCGCTTGCCATAAGTGCGACTTCAAATCCGGCTGCGAAAATGGCGCTTGAAAAACTCACTGAACTTTACGGTTGCGAAATGCACTCTACACACATTCCAACTCCGGGTGATGAAGCCGGTTGCAGAAAACTGAAGGTAAATCTGACCTGTGATCCGGTTTTCTCCAGCAAAAGAATGTTTATCAGCGAATAAAAATAAAAAAGCAACGGAAGTCCGTTGCTTTTTCGTTATACATCTATCAGATTGTACTTTTTAGCTATTTCCACCTGAGCTGAAAGCATTTCTTGCTCCGTAGGAAATTTTATTCGTTCAGTGGTTTCCTTACCATTTTCATCCGTAGCCGTGTACTCAAAATAACCATCATCCCCTTTTTTCATACTTTTCCACTCGCCGTTTTCATCGTGTCTGAACTCGCAATAATGAAATAAAATCTCATAGCGATACAATTCAAAAACTACTCGCACTTTTCGGTCTTTCGGACGCTCAAATTCTACAAAATCGGTATGCTCTTCCATAATTTTCAATCTTTTCTAATCTAACGCTATCTGAATTGAATATGTTTATTGGAAATGGCAGAAAATCACATGTCAATTTATCTTATTCCTCTCGCATGATACATTACATTGGCCGGAGCGCGTTTATTGTGCAGCTCGTTTGCCATAAATTCCATAAACGGCAGCGCATGTTTGAAAAATGCCTTCAGTCCGGCGCATAAGTAATTCAAGCCCGGTTCACCATCAGCTGTTTTTGCAATGCGATTTTTCGGGCATTCGCCGTGGCAGAATTTCAGCACTTCACATTCACGACATTGACGAGGTAGTTTGTCTTTTTTATCTGAGCCGAATTGCAACTGTTTTTCCTGAAACATCATCTCAAAAAAAGTCTGATTTCGCACATTTCCGAGCTTAAATTCCGGAAAAACATAATGATCGCAAGCGTACACATCGCCGTTGTACTCCATAGCTACGGCGTGTCCGCATTTCTCCGCAAAAATACAAACTCCGGGCTGAGCGCCAACCATATTGGCAAGCATCGCGTCAAACATTTGTACATAATAAATCCCGACATCGTTTCGAACCCATTCATCAAATATCTCGATGTAAAAATTGCCGAATTTCACAGGATTTACTGTCCAGGCGGCCAATTTGTAATCGACGTTTTGCTCGGGTGGAAGCAATTTCAGTCCATCTGCACGCTGATCAGAAACCCGCTCTACAATCGGTGCAAACTGCATATACTGGCTGCCGATTTCTTTGAAAAAACGATACACATCGAGTGGAAATTGAACATTATAATCGTTGATAACCGAAAGCGTATTAAACTCAACTTCGTGCTTTTGAAGCAGTTCAATGCCTTTCATCACCTGCGCAAAAGTTGGTTTACCGCCCTTATTTTTCCGATACATATCGTGACAATGTTCCGGCCCGTCAATCGAAATTCCAATCAGGAAATTATTGTCTTTGAAAAATTTGCACCAATCATCGTTTAGTCGTGTACCATTGGTTTGCAGCACATTATCTATGCTACGACCGCGACCATATTTTCGTTGAAATTCCAGTGCTTTCTGATAAAATGAAATATCTCGAAGGGTAGTTTCACCGCCATGCCAGGTAAATAGAACTTCCTTAACCGGCTGCGCCTCAATGTAACTTTTAGTAAAAATCTCCAAAAGCTCCACGCTCATTTCCGGGCTTTTTCGGTGTGGATAAAGCTTGGATTTTTCCAAATAATAACAATACTGGCAGTCCAGATTGCAAGTGGAACCGACCGGTTTTGCCATCACGTAGGAAGGTAAAGCTAAGGGATTGAAGGCTATCGTTTTTGACATAGTATGTTTATAGCTTAATTAAAACAGAGTTTTTCGCAGTGATTTAAAAATTAAAATGTAAAGGTACATCATTTTTTAATACCAATAAAAGTCCGCGAGCGGGATTAAGAATTTTATAGCTTTTTAAAGTTAATGCAAAAGTAGAAATCAAAAAAAACGGGACTTTAAGTTTGTCCCGTTTCATATTTTTTAGGGTTTTACCCAAGTTTGAGTTCGCCCAATCATCCCTTTTTTATCCAGCGAACCACGCACTTTTAATTTTCCCGACTTTGCATCGAAAGTGATATTACATTTATATACTTTCCCATTGGCAGGATCCAAGATTGTACCGCCCGTGAGCGTTCCATCCTTCTCAATCATGTCGCTTAGCACAACCATTCCGGCAATTGGTTTCCCTTTGTTTACGCCCGTGCAATCATCACATTTTTTATTCGGCTCTTTGAAAAGCTTTTCTACTTTTCCGTAATATTTACCATTCGAACCCTTATAAATAGTCACAATTGACTTTTCACTGCCATCTTTATCATCGATGGTTTTCCATTTTCCAACTATTTTATCAATTTGTGCAGATGCCGAAACTGCTATAAAAACCATAGCAAGCAATGTTATAACTGTCTTTTTCATTTCAAAAAATGTAATTAAATAATTTTGTTTCTAAAAATTAAGAATGCAAATATATTTACTTAACTGAATCTTAGCACAAAACAGACTTAAATTTTCATTTTATTAACTGATTAAAAAGAATTTCATTCAGATACAGCCATTATTAAATCCAGAAGAAGTATTGTGTTAAATTTAGCCGAAAAAAGGAATAATTTTGTAATTTTGTGAGCAAGCAAAAATCGTAAGCACGCTTTTGTTCTCAATTTGAAATTTAATTTTAAAAACAAAATACTATGAAGAAATTAATCTACGGACTTTTAATTGTCGTTTTGTTTGTTGCGGTTGGTTGCAAATCCACAAAATCAGACCTTCCGCGTGTAGCCATAGCCGGAATTGCCATTGAAAGCAGCACGTTTTCTCCTGCCGTTTCAGATTCTGCGGCATTTCCACTGCTTATTGGCGATGATATTTTTTCTTACTACAATTTTTTCGGACCGGATTCGGGCGTTACGCAACGAGCTGAATGGGTGCCGACACTTCGTAGCCACGCCATGCCGGGCGGAATTGTAAAGCGTGAAGTTTATGAAAAAATGGTTAACCAGACACTGGATATGCTTAAAAAATCTCTTCCAATCGACGGATTGTTTTTTGATATTCACGGTGCGATGAGCGTACAAGGATTGGAAGATCCGGAAGGCGACTTTATCGTTCGTATTCGCGAAGTAATTGGAAATGATGTACTTATTTCTACTTCTATGGACTTGCACGGAAGCGTTTCTCCTAGATTGGCAGAAAACACCGACTTGATAACTTGCTACCGCTTAGCTCCGCACGAAGATGCGATGATTTCCAAAAAACGAGCTTTGACTAATCTGCTCGACCGCCTGGAAAATGGCAAAGGAAAACCGGCTTACAAAGCTTGGATACCTGTTCCAATTTTGCTTCCGGGCGAAAAAACAAGTACCCGAATTGAGCCTGCCAAAACGCTTTACGAACAAATCCCGGGTGTCATTGACGGCGAAAAAGTCATTGATGCAGCTATCTGGATGTCTTATCCTTGGGCTGATGAGCCACGAAATCACGCTGTGGTAATGGCTTACGGCGACGATAAAGATGCTGTGGGACAAGCAGCTGAAAAACTGGCAAAACATTTTTGGGACGTACGCGATAAATTTGAATTTGTAGCTCCAACCGATTATTTGCCGGCTTGTCTTGAACTTGGTCTAAAAAGCACGGAAAAACCATTTATTATTAGCGATATGGGCGACAACCCAACTGCCGGTGGTGCCGGAGATGTAACCTGGACATTGACCGAACTGCTCAAACGCCCTGAATTCAAATCTGAAAATGGCAAAAGTTTGATTTACGCGTCTTTGCCGGATGCAGAATTTGTAAAAAAATCAAAAGAAATTGGCGTTGGAGGTACAATTGATGCAACTGCAGGTGCACGTGTGGACAATCGCTACGCACCGCCTGTTCGCCTGAATGGAACTATCACAAACATTGCTGATGATGATACCGGTAACACGCTCGTAACGGTGAAAGTGGGCAATATTTCTGTAATCGTAACTGCAAAACGCAAAGCTTTCCATTATGAAAAATACTTCACGCAAGCCGGTTTGCAACCACGCGAAGCAGATATTCTCGTAGTGAAAATCGGTTACCTTGTGCCGGAACTTTACGATATGCGCAAAGGCTGGATTATGGCGCTTACTCCGGGCGGCGTGGATCAGGATTTGAAACGTTTGCCGTACAAAAATCTTGTTCGACCTATTTTTCCGCTGGATGAAAATATGGCTGATCCGGATTTGAGTGCACAGTTTGTGCCGTTGGCAAATGCAGAATAGAAAGTCGTGAAT
This sequence comes from uncultured Paludibacter sp., assembly GCA_964498765.1. Classification (GTDB taxonomy): domain Bacteria; phylum Bacteroidota; class Bacteroidia; order Bacteroidales; family Paludibacteraceae; genus UPXZ01. Next base: position 21,339 of record CAZCIU010000023.1, read on the forward strand.
ACTAAAATAATAATGGCGGAAACTTGAAAACCTCAAATTCCCGCCATTTTTCTTATAAAATAATATGCATTATTTCAACGCCTCAGCCCACTCTTCTTCTTTAAATCCCACTAAAACTGAATCGCCGTGAAGCATTACAGGGCGTTTTACAAACATACCGTCTGAAGCTAAAATCTGTAGCAGTTCTTCTTCCGGCAGCGTTTTCACTTTGTCCTTCATATTGTGTTCTTTGTAGAGCAAACCGCTCGTATTGAACCACTTATTGATTGGCAATCCACTCCGTTCTTTCCAGGTTTTCAGTTCATCATAACTTGGATTTTCTTCCTTTATCGGGCGATAATTGTACTCAATTCCATTTTCTTTCAGCCATTTCTCGGCTTTGCGGCAAGTACCGCATTTTGAATAACAAAGTATTGTAAGCATAATTTTAGTAAACAAGTTATTAGTTGACTTTTCTGCCGATTATTTAAATGCCCGGAAAATATCGTTTCCGATTGCGTACACAAATAACAGCATCAGTAATCCCATTCCAATCATTTGCGCCACTTCCATAAATCGGTCGCTTGGTTTGCGTCCGGTAATCATTTCGTAAATCAAGAACACGATGAAACCGCCGTCCAGGCCGGGGATTGGCAGGATATTCATAAATGCCAGAATGATAGAAATCAGCGCTGTCATTTCCCAGAAACTAAGCCAATTCCAGGTTGGTGGAAAAAGCTGTCCGAGCGCACCAAAACTTCCGATGGATTTTGCGCCTTCTTTGGTAAATACAAGTTTGAATTGCTTCACGTAGCCCACCAAACGGTCAATTCCCATTTTTATTCCAGCTGGAATAGCTTCAAAAAATCCGTATTCTTCCCGTTTTGTTTCAAAATAATTACGCCATCCAACACCCAATTTTCCATCGGCTCCCATTGTCAAATTGGTTCTGTAAAGCGTTCCATCACGGAAGTAATCAAACGAAATTCGCTTGCCTTTCGCTTCCGAAAATTCTTTGATAACTTCCTGTTGCATATTGATTTGCTTGCCATTTACCGCCACCAAACTGTCTCCGGCTCGCAGGTTAGCTTTTGCAGCTAAAGAACCGCTCACTACGGTATCAATCACAAACGGCATTCGGTAACTCATCGCTCCTTTTTCTGACGCCAACACTTTTTGTGTCAAATCCGCAGGCAACTCAATGCTTGTCGGCACGCCGCCACGATCCACTCGCACCACTTCGGCTTGGTCAATCAGTATCATTTCCACCGCATCGCCAAGTTGAGCAGGCACTTTTCCATCAATGTTTATAATTTTATCTCCGTCTTTAAATCCGGCATCGATCATCGTTTGAGAGAAATTAAGACCGTATTTTAAGTTTTCCAAAGGAAGATATTCGCGTCCCCAAGTGAATAAAATAGCCGAATAAATGACCAAAGCCAAAATAAAATTGATAATCACCCCGCCGGAAATAATCCAGAAGCGTTTCCAAACTGACTGCGATCTAAATTCCCACGGTTTTGGTTCTTCCGCCATTTGGGTTTTGTCCATACTTTCGTCCACCATTCCGGCAATTTTACAGTAGCCGCCCAGTGGCAACCAGCCAATTCCCCACTCTGTGGTTTCAGGATAACGTCTCCAGTCGCCTTCAGGCAATTCGCTCATCGGCACCTGCTCCATCACGTGATTTTCGCCGTCCATCATCGGTTCGCCCTTGTCATCCAGTTTAATTCGCTCGTTGGGTGGCACGTTCGGTGCAAAAAACTTCACCTGCCATTTTCCGTTGATTTTTTTAGCTCTAAGTAATGAGATTTTCGGATTGAAAAACACGTAAAATTTATCCACGCGCACTTTGAAAAGGCGTGAAAAACCAAAGTGTCCCAATTCGTGCAACACAACTAAAATCGATAAACTCAAAATAAGTTGAGCTGCTCTAATAAAAAAAGTTTCCATTTATAATTATTTCTGTTTATTATTTTTTCTAAAAAATGCCGATAAAAATCAGCAAAGTATCAATAAATTCACATTGTTAACATCCAATTAATTCCGCCGTCAATCGCCTTGCTTCGTCATTTGACTGCACATAATCTTCGTATGTTGGTTTTTGGATAAATGTAGCTTTCGCCATCACTTGCTCGATGATATCGCTCATTTGTAAAAAATCGATTTTATTTTTCAAGAATGCCGCTACAACCACTTCATTCGCCGCATTCAGAATACAAGGTAAATTTCCACCCGTTTCCATTGCTTGATAAGCCAGTGCCAAATTTCTAAATCGCAGCGTGTCCGGTTTTTCAAATGTCAGCTTATTAAACTGCATAAAATCTACCCGCGGAAAATCCGTTACCAAACGATCCGGATAAGTAAAAGCATACTGAATTGGCAGTCGCATATCGGGCATTCCGAGTTGCGCCTTGATAGAACTGTCTGAAAATTCCACCATAGAATGGATGATAGACTGCGGATGCACTACCACTTCTATCTGCGATGGTTTCAGCCCGAAAAGCCATTTTGCTTCAATCACTTCAAAGCCTTTATTCATCATACTTGCCGAATCAATCGTAATTTTCGCGCCCATTTCCCAGTTCGGGTGTTTGAGTGCTTGTGCGGAAGTAACGTGTTTCAGCTCTTCCAGACTTTTCTGACGAAACGGACCGCCCGATGCCGTGAGAATAATTCGGTCAATCGGATTATTTCCTTCCCCTGCCAAACATTGGAAAATGGCAGAATGTTCAGAATCGACCGGAAGTATCGGTGTATTGTGCTTTATAGCCAGCTCATTGATGATTTCTCCGGCTACAACGAGCGTTTCTTTATTGGCTAAAGCAATGGTTTTTCCGGCTTTGATGGCGTGAATAGTTGGCAATAATCCGGCATAGCCAACCATCGCTGTAAGTACAATGTCGATGGGTTCCATTTCCACAATTTGCGTAATGGCTTCCATTCCGGCATAGACTTTTATCGGTAAATCTTCCAGTGCCTGTTTGAGTTGCAGGTAGTATTTTTCGTCACGAATTACAACCACTTCCGGCTGAAATTCCACCGCCTGCTCTATCAGCATTTCCAGGCTTGTATTTGCCGTAAGTGAGTAAACTTCAAATCTTTCAGGATTTGCACGCACCACGTCCAAAGCTTGCTTACCAATTGAACCGGTAGAACCTAAAATGACTATATTTTTTTTCTTTTCAGACACAATATTTTTAAGTTTCAATTTCTAATAAACTTAGCATTCTGCAAGTTTAAAATCTAAACGTAATGACATCCTGCGGATTAACAGAATTTCCTTTTTTCCAAAGTTCAAAATAAAAATGCCTGTTCGACTTTTCATTTCCTTCATTTCCGGTTATGGCAATGCTTTCACCAGCTTTCACGTAGTCGCCCACGCTTTTCAGCAATCGAACGTTATTTTTATAAATCGACAGATAATCATTTTCGTGCTGAACCTGAATAACCCAGTCGTTGTCAAACGTAAATCCGGCGTAAATCACTCGTCCTTCCAGCACGCTTTTCACCGTTTCTTGCGGCGAAGTGATGATGGTAATGCCAAATCGCTCTTCGCGCGGATTAAATGTGGATGCCACCACACCACCCACAGGGCGGAAAAAAACGTACATTTTTTCGTTTGTCTCGGTAGGATTTATCGTTCCAAGATTGTATTTTTCAGTTTCTTCGTAGGCTTTTACAAATTCTTCTTCACGTTTCGACTTTTCCATCAAAACGGTTGCACGCTCTTTCAGTGCGGTAGTGTCATTCAAAACCGACGTATCGGGATTGTGAGTTCCTTCAATATTTTCCTTCAAAACCTCTAGATAAGCGTTCATCAGATTGACCTGACGAGACAGCGAATCGGCACGCATCGACTGCTGAATAATGGTGGTTCTGTTGCCCGAATCGGCATATCCGGGCAGATAATGACGAAGCGGCGTGGCAAAAATAACCAGTGTAAGCAGAATAAACGTAAAAAGGAAAAAACCGGTCACAAAAAGCACCACGCTAAAGCGCGACAATTTGGTGTACCAGGTTTCTTCAAGCGTATTTTCATTCACAATAGAGATACGATATTTAAATCGCATCTTCTGCATAAACTCTGTAAGAATGTGTTTCAACCTTCTATTCATACGCTTGATTTTTTTAGTTTCGTAATGAAAACACGTACAGTTGCCCCGAAATTTGCATTCAAAACTTGCTGTTTCTGAATTTTGAACTCTGAAAACAAGGCATTTTGTACAATCAAAACATTAGAAAAATGCCCGCAAAGTTAGTTATTTTTAAGAAAAAGAGCAAAATATAAATCACTAACTATCACATATTTCGTTAATAATTTAAAATGAAGAAAATAAATCACAAGGATTTCAAAGCTACTTCTTACTTGTTTTTGAACAACGAAAGTTCTGTGGATTTTGAAAACGAAAATTCTTTGACGAAAAAATGAAGAGAAAAAGCATTATTTTTGCACTAATATTTTGAAAAAAAATAAGGAAATGAAAAAAATAGGACTACTCTCAGACACGCACGCGATTTTAGATGAGCGGATTTACAAGCATTTTGAAAATGTGGACGAGATATGGCACGCGGGTGATTGGGGTTCGATGGAAGTGGTGAATAAACTGCAAGCTTTCAAGCCGGTGCGTGGCGTGTGGGGAAATATCGACGGGCAGGATATCAGAATGACTTTCCCGAAACATCTGCGATTTATGTGCGAAGATGTAGATGTTTGGCTGACGCATATCGGGGGCTATCCCGGAAAATACGACGCCAAAGTTTGTCCTGAAATTTTCAAAAATCCGCCGAAATTGTTCGTTTGCGGACACTCACACATTCTCAAAGTGAAATACGACAAAACCTTAGACCTGCTGCACATCAATCCCGGTGCTGCCGGAAAACACGGCTTCCACCAAGTTCAAACGCTTATTCGTTTTGAAATTGATGGAAGCAATATTCAGAATTTGGAAGTGATAGAATTGGGAGTTTCGTTCTGAGCATTAAAGCTCAAAACATTGATATTATTTCACTCCGTGCATTAATTTTTCAAGCCATTTTGAAAGTCCGAAAAGTATGATGGCTGCAACGGCCGAAATCACCACGAAAATCATAAAGAATTCAAACAAATTGGTAATTTGAAAGCCGAGTAGCATTTTGGTTTTTCCGGCTTCTGGATAAAGTGTGCTGAGCGCTCCGGCAAATTTATTGGCCGTAGCCATAGAAAGGTACCAAACGCCCATCAGCAGCGATGCAAAGCGCACCGGAGCCAATTTATTCACCATAGAAAGTCCGATCGGCGACAAGCAAAGTTCACCCATCGTGTGGATAAAATACAATCCGGTAAGCCACAAAATGCTCACTTTCACGCCCGGCTCCACGCCACGCACACCAAAAGCAATTAGCAAATATCCGACAGAAAGCAGGAAAAGTCCAATTGCTTGCTTCACAGGCGATGCCGGTTCCATATTTTTCTGACCTAATTTTACCCAAAGTTTAGCAAAAATCGGTGCTAAAAGTACCACAAAAACAGCATTGAACGACTGGAACCAGCTCGCCGGCATTGTCCAACCGAATAAACTTCTGTCGGTTTGCTCTTCGGCAAAATAAGTCAGCGAAATACCGGCTTGCTCAAATGCCGCCCAGAAAAAAATCACGAAAAACGCGATGATATAAATCACGGCAATGCGGTGACGCTCAATTTTGGTTAGCGATTTATCCGAAATGACATAAGCCGGAATGACCAAACACGCGGCGTAAATAAACGAGCCAATGACATCAAAATTAGATGTAAAAAGCAAAATAGTGAACAAGGCAACAGCGCCGAAAATCCAAAATCCGATTTCTTTAAAAGTAATTTTTACCACTGGTTTTTCCAAATCGGTCATTCCCTTGTTTTTAGCAGCAGGCTGTACGCCGAGCGGATTTCCGTTAGGTCCGACCAGGTATTTTTCCTTCATCGTAACGTAAATAATCAGACACAGCACCGAAACAATCGCTGCCACCAAAAATCCCCATTTGAAGTCGGCCGGATCGCCGGTATCGCCCAGATAGCCGCAAATAAGCGGTGCTGCGAACGCACCTAAATTCACGCCCATATAGAAAATGGTGTAAGCCGCATCCAATCGTCTGTCGCCTTGCTCGTATAGTTGCCCTACGAATGTAGAAACATTGGGTTTGAAAAATCCATTCCCGAAAATTAATCCACCTAAACCAATGTACATCAACCACTTTGCAAGCTCCACATCCTGATAATTCAGCGCGCTCGCGAACATGAAAAGCTGCCCGATAACCATCATTACCGCACCCCAAAACATCGACCGCCGCATTCCCCAGTATTTATCCGCCACATACCCACCAATCAGCGGCGTAAGGTAAACCAATCCGGTGTAATTTCCGTAAATAATGGATGAAAGATCTTTGTCAATCATCAGAGCATTAATCATATACAGCACAAAAAGTGCACGCATTCCGTAATACCCAAACCGTTCGGCAATTGCCACGGTGTAAATAAAATAAAGCCCTTTCGGGTGCTTTTGTGTGATAGTTTCTGACATTTTCTTAATTAATCTTCCCTAAAAATGGGCGTTTTTGAAAATAAATATATGAGTGTTTATTCAGTTTGTTAGCTCAATGCTAACGCATTCTACATCTCCACCCAGCGGCGGATTTAGTTTGGAAAGCTTGACTTTCAGCGATTTAACAATCGGAAATTGCTTTACGATTGCATCCAAAATTCGCTGTCCGACGTGTTCAATCAAATTGGACGGAATTTCCATTTCTTGCTTAATGACATCGTAAACTTCCTGATAATTCAGTGTGTCATTCAGTTCATCTGTCATTCCGGCCAAATACGTATCCAGTTCCATTTCTACCGAAACCAAAAACGTATTTCCATCCCGCTTTTCAAAGTCAAAACAACCGTGATAAGCGTGAAATTTCATATTTTGTAAAGTAATTGTGGACATAGTTTTTAATCAAGAGTTAAAAGATAGGAGATAAGAGATAAAATATAAAACAGATACCTTAATCTAATTTTCATCATCTTTTGTATTTTATTTTTTGTATTTTATCTTTCGTATTTCATCTTTCATTTTAATACATAATGCGCAAGCACGCGCTGCACTTCGTACACATCTACCGAGCGTGTAAAATTTTTTCGGATACTCGGGCTTTGTTCGCTCGAAATCCAGATTTTAAGTTCCGCTTCCAGGTCGAATGTTCCGGCGCTTTCCACGCTGAAACACGAAATGCTCTTGTACGGAACAGAAAAATATTCGTGTTTATTCCCGGTAATTCCCTGCACATCAATCATTATCAAGCGTTTGTTGGTAAAAATAAACGTATCCCGCAGCAGCTTATATCCCAACTCAATCACCTCATTATCAGTCAGTAATTTACTGTATTCTTTTTCTAACTTTTCCCGATTGATAGAACCGGCGTTGCCAATTAAGGCTGAAATTATTCCCATGTGTAGAATGGTTAAGTAGTTAAATAGTTGATAAAGCATTGCTTATTGGCACATTCATTTCACCAAAACTTTTTTCAGGAATTGTCCAACAAGTTCCATCGTTTCCGCTTCATTTTCCTTCCTTGGCGTATGTGCAGCATTAGAGATAACCTTAGCAGTTACGTGCGATTTGATTTCTTGTTCTAGCACATTGAGTTGTTTAATGGTATCATAAGGATCATTTTCGCCCCGAAATGCAAGCACCGGACAAGTGATATTTTTGAGCATCGGAACAATAGTCCAATCGGCAAAAAAATCACCCAACCACGCTTCGTGCCAACGGCGGAAAAGCTCTTCGGTTTTGTCGCCGTGAAACTTTTCCAACGATTTTAGCAGCGTGTTGTGCTTCGCTTTATCACGACTTTCTCGAACCGCTTTTTTACCTTTTTCTTCCACAAAACTATGAGCACCTTCTACCATAATCGCCTGAAAACGCTCCGATTGCGTAGCAGCAGCAATCAGAGCAATCGTTCCGCCGTCGCTGTGTCCGTAGAGAATTGCCTTGCCAATTTTCAGTTTGTCCAAAACCATCATCAGTTCATCCGCTGCTTCGTGAAGGTAAAGTTTGGTCCGCCCTTCGGTGGAAAAATGCGATGATTTTCCATAACCACGACGATCGTAAATCAACGCATTCAGTCCAAAGAATTTCGCCATTTTTTCCGGAAAATCGTCCCACATTTCAGTGCAGCCCCACGAATCGTGCAGAAACACCAAAACCGGCTCTTTCAGATTTTCTTCAAATTCCAAAAAGCAATAAAACAGCTGATATTCGCCGAAATCTATGTAATTTTCTGTTAGCATCGAAGTTTAAATGGTACAAAATTAATCAATTTAGGCTTATAATCGTGTTTTTTGCCGTAAATTTGCAGAGAATAAAGTTGCAAATAATCTGTGAAATTCAGATTAATCTACTGCATTCGTTTTCTTAAAAAGTAACGAAATGAAAATAATCATAGATAAAAATATACCTTATATAAAAGGAGTATTCGAAGTAGTTGCCGATGTTGAGTATCTGTCTTACAAGGAGATGACGCCGGAAGCCGTGTGTGATGCCGATGCGCTGATTACCCGCACGCGCACAAAATGCAATAGAAATTTGTTGGGCGGTTCCAAGGTAAAATTCATTGCCACCGCCACCATCGGCTACGACCATATTGACACGGAATTTTGTGCCGAAAATGACATACAATGGGCAAATGCACCCGGCTCTAACGCCCTTTCCGTAACGCAATATATGGCTTCGGTGCTGCTGTTTTTGGCTAAAAAAAATAAGTTTGATTTATGTGAAAAAACGCTTGGGATAGTCGGCGTGGGAAATGTGGGCTCGCGAGTGGTAAAATTAGCCGACAGTTTCGGGATGAAAGTACTGCTAAATGACCCGCCACGAGCAAGAAAAGAAGGAAATGAAGCGTTTGTGAGTTTGGCAGAAATTGCCGAAAAAGCGGATATTATCGCGTTTCACCCATTTTTGAATTTTGATGGAATAGACAAAACGTATCATTTGGCTGATACTGATTTTTTCAATTCGCTCAAACGAAAACCCATTATTATCAATGCTTCACGCGGCGAAGTGGTGGATAATCAAGCATTGAAATCCGCGATGAAATCGGGATTAGTGGCGGATGTGGTGCTTGATTGTTGGGAAAATGAACCGAATATCGATTTGGAACTGCTGGAAAAAGTGGCGATTGCCACACCGCACATAGCAGGATATTCTGCCGATGGCAAAGCCAATGCCACGATGCAAAGCGTGCAATCGGTCAGCCGATTTTTTAATCTGGGACTTGACGACTGGCAACCCAGCGAGCTTCCGAAAGGCTTGGACGGAGATTTTAGTTCATTGAGTTTTACCGATTTTTTCAAAAAAACTTACGATATCCTTGCCGAAAGCAATTTCCTGAAATCATCACTGGAAACCTTTGAACAACAACGTTCCAATTATCCTGTTCGTCGGGAGCCAAAGGCGTATTTAGGTAATTTACCGAAAGGAATTGAAGAGAAGTTTGGAGTGTTTTTTGAATGATAATAGTTTATCCTAAAAAGTAGGAAGATTTTTTGTCTGTAAGACAAATCCAATGATAAGGCACAGGCTGAAACTGTGTAAAAATAAGAAGTGAAAAATATCCATTTACAATTTATAAGACATTTTAAAACCTTATTTTAGTAAGGAACCATAGTACAAAATAGGAACAGATATTTTCAAACCTTATTAACTTATTTATAAACTAATTACCCAACATCAAATAAGGTAATAAGGTTTAGATTGATTGAAAATTACAATTCTACTAAGGTTATAAAACGGGAAATAAGGTTTTTATTTTTTACGCAGCCTAAATGTACAAGGGGGGATGCAAAGAAAACACTTACAGTGTTTCTTATTTAAATTATTTCAATTATGAAAAAAATAATCTTTTTTTTGACAATTTTACTCGCGGTAAATTTTGGCTACGCCCAAAATCCCATCGCGACATTTACCAATAATAATCTTCACAAAAACGCCAATATCAGCATTTTAGTCAAGGATTTGAGTAGCGGAAAAACGCTTTACAGCCATCGTGCCGAAAGTGCCACCATCCCGGCTTCTACGATGAAATTAGTTACAACCGCCACGGCTTTGCAAATGCTGGGTGCAGATTATCGATTTAAAACGACCTTGGAAATTGATGGTGAAATTTCTGCCGACAGTATTTTGTACGGCAATCTGTTCATTTACGGCAGTGGCGACCCTACGCTCGGTTCGGCAAAATTGGGAAATATCCAGTTTCTGAATGAATGGATTTCAGCGGTCCAAAAAGCCGGAATTAAGCAAATAAACGGCAACATCGTAGCTGATGCATCGGCGTATGACACCGAAGGTATCAATCCCAAATGGACATGGGAAGATATGGGAAATTACTATGCAGCAGCGGCTTACGGCATTTCGTACAAGGATAATACTTTTGAAATGGAGCTGAAATCTGGTGCGGTCGGCACTACGCCCGAAATCGTAAAAATTATGCCAAATATTCCCGAACTGACTTTCAATAATCATCTAAAAAGCACAAGTATCCGGTTTGACAGTGCTTATTTCTATGGCGCACCCTTTCAAAACGAACGCAGTCTTTACGGCGAAATTCCTGCTAATCGCAGCAGTTTCAAAATCAAAGGCGACATTCCACGTCCGGGATTGGTGTTGGCACGGGATTTTGCCTGGAAGTTGAAATCAAGTGGAATTCCCGTTTCGGGAAATGCGACTGATGAAGTTACAGCAGGCAAACGCACCGTAATTTATAGCCATTTTTCGCCCAAATTGAGCGAAATTATTCAAGAAATAAACGTAACGAGCAATAATCACTACGCCGAACATCTTTTCCGCCATCTGGCATTGAAAAACGGCAAACCGGCTTCGACCGTAAAAGCGATTGACGTAATTAATAATTCTTGGAAAGCGAAAGGACTGCCAGTTGACGAACTTTTTATGCAAGATGGTTCGGGATTATCGCCACTGAATGCCGTTTCGGCTAATTTTTACGTGAGTTTGCTCAGCTATATGGAGAAGTCGAAAAATAAGGCAGCTTTTCGAGCTTCTCTGCCCGTAGCAGGCAAATCGGGCACAATCCGAAATCTCTTGAAAGGGACTTCACTGGATGGAAAAGTGCAAGCCAAAAGCGGGACAATCAGCCGTGTGCGAGCCTATTCCGGCTACATCAATGCCAATGGGAAACAGCTTGCATTTGCTATTTTGGTAACCAATCCCAATTCCCCAAAATTGTCACAAACAACGAAAAAAATTGAGGAATTTTTAATCAGCGTTTCAAAATGACAGACACCTTTTTTTACATACCGGAAATAAATTCCACCAACAATCTGCTTCGGGAAATGGCTCGCCAAGAGCGACTGCCGGAAGGATTTCTGGTTTACTCTGACTTTCAAACAGCCGGAAAAGGTCAGCCCGGGAATTCATGGGAAAGCGAAAATGGCAAAAATCTGTTATTCAGCATTTTACTCTACCCCGAAAATATCCAAATCAACAAACAATTTATTCTTTCACAACTGACTTGTTTGGCAATAAAAAAAGTTCTTGACCAATATACGGACGGAATTTCCATCAAATGGTCAAATGATATTTATTGGAATGAGAAAAAAATCTGCGGAATTCTAATTGAAAATTCGCTGATTAGGGATAAAATCGAGCAGTGTATTATCGGTATAGGACTGAATATCAATCAGGAAATTTTTACAAGCAACGCACCTAATCCCATTTCACTTAAACATATTACGGGAAAAGAGATGGACCGTGAAAAAATACTTTTTGATATTCACAAAGAACTTATCAATCTCTACAAAAACCTCGATTTTGAGAAAATTCAGAAAGAATACCACCAAAATCTCTATCGGAAAGAAGGATTTCATCCCTATATCGATACAACCACCAAAGAAGATTTTCTTGCCCGAATTGAAAAAGTTGAACCGGATGGAAAGTTAATATTGATTACAGAAAAAGGCACAAGGAAAGAATATTATTTTAAAGAAGTGGTTTTTGGCTAACCTGAATATTACCAAGTTTCAATTCGGAAGGCCGGATTTTGAATTCATTGTAAAACGCTCTTGAAAAAGACGCAACTGACGCAAATCCACTTTCAAATGCAACTTCATTGACATTTAAGTTTTTCTCAACATCGAGCAAGTGATTATATGCGTTTTGCAGTTTGACGGTTCTATGATATTTTGCAATCGAATAACCAAAAACAGAATGAAACATCTTGTTCAGTTTGTCTTGCTTCATCTTTGAGATGCGACAAAGTTCACTATAGTTGACTTCTTTTGTGTTATTTTCCTCGAGGTAGGTCTTAACTTCAACCATTATTTCTCTTTCTGACAAAGGCAATTTGTCTTTGTTTACCTCTTCCAAAACGCCGCCATTTACCATCCGCTGAAAATAATAAATTATCAGTTCAGTTACTTTCAGTTTCGTATATTGACTTTGCAATTTTATGCCAAAAGGACAGTTAATTATCTCCCGAATACATAGTTCCTCTTTCGATTCAATCGGCAAAATCACTCCGATCTGACTTCGATTAGTGCTTTTTTGATAACAAAAATTTCGAATTTCATCCGTAAATCCTTGCATGTATTCCTCAAGATAATATTCCAGAAGCGAAATGGAAATGGATAGTTGAAAAATCTCAAAACACTCCTCTCGCACCATTACAAGCGATTTATCAGTAGATTGAGTTCCATCTACTAATAATGTTTTGTTGATTAAAAGTTTGTTGAATTTTTTATCGGCTGTCACCGTCTGAAGTCCACTCGGCGCCTTCAAAAAGAAGTTAAAAAAGAACGCATCGCTCCTTTTCCAACTTTTATTATTTATCCATACGAAATCTTCAGTCGGTTTACAGGATAAATACAAAATTGAAATATCCGGGCTTGGTGCGTAACACCTAAGACGCCATCTCCAAGCAATTCCGCTGTGAAATTGATAAAATTAGGTACTTGAGTTGGCGATTTTGAGAGAAATGGGTGCGTTGCTAAATCGTTCAATTCTTTCATTTTCTCTGAGATTTAGCAGACTTCCGTAAATAAACAGTGTCCTTATCTGAGAGAACAAAACTTTAATAAATTAGTTCAAATTTCCATAAAATTAATTTAAAACGAAAGAATATTCGTTGTTTATATAATATACAGAAACTAATTAAAATGGAATTAGACATCCAAATCTTTAATTTTTAAATTAATATCGGAAGGCCGAATGCTAAATTGATTATAAAATGCACGGGAAAAGTTAGCAACAGAATTAAATCCAAGATTATAAGCAATTTCCTTAACAGATTTTTTTTCTTCCAGATTTAGAAGCATCGAATATGCTTTGTTGAGCTTGCCATTTCTGTAATATCTGCTAATAGTACAGCCGAAAATATCCGTAAAAAGCGACCTGATTTTTGTCTCAGACATACTAAATGCTTGACTAATTTGCTTTAAATCAAATTGCAATAAAAGATTTTCATCAATATAATTTTTTATCCGAACCAGAGTATCTCTTTCTTCCAAAGAAATGCGCTCACCGCCAACGCTGGTACCTATTCCATCATTCAGAAGGCGATTAAAATAATACATCAAAAGTTCCTGAATTTTCAAAAAAACAAAGGATTTCTGAAGTTCGGGCTTCATCGGAAAATTAATAATATCATGAATACAGCGCTTTTCCTTAGCATCAAACGGAAGTAAAAGTCCCATCTTTTCCTTTGTGTAAATGTGCGAGATTTTCTTTTCCTGGTAATCTTTATATGATTTTGGACAAAAGTCCGATAAATATTTCAGAAATAAAGTTTCAGAAATTGCTAGCTGAAAAATTTCAAACTCCTCATTTCCAACCATGTACATTGTTTTATATTCAGCATTTGTCCCATCTACAAGCAGGATATTATCTGACAAAGTCTCACGAGCTTCCTCACTCTCTATAGATGTTCGCATCCCAACCGGAGCTTTCAAGACATAATTAAAAAACACCGTATTACTCTGATTATCAATCTTATCACTTTTCCAAACAAACGATTTCACTGGACATATTTTGGCGTAGAAAATCATCATTCCTTCCGCCGGAATAATTGTTCCCATTCTACCAAATCCAATGCTTTGGGATTTAAATTCAAAGAAGTTTGGCGTCTTGGAAGAAATAATTTCCTCAAAATCAGACATATTTATATTTAGATATTCCGGTTCTTCTCGGTCAGTTTTTCCCTTTAATTTAATCATGCCTGTAATTTGGATTGTGATGAACTTTGCAAAGTTCGGATTTGAGAGAGTTTTTAATCGTTACAAATATATTAATAAAATTGAGCAAATAAGTGTGATATGAAGTAAAATAATTTTAATCAAATTTTAAAATCTTATTTAGCTCAATATCAATCATTTTCATATTTCACATAAGACAAAATAAATATAAAAAAAAGACAATTTATCAAGATTTAAACACAAAATGACAACAAGTTTACAAAAAATGGTAACACCTTTTTTCATTCTGACTCTATTTTTGTACAAAATGATTCTAAATAACGCGTTCTTTACAATTTTAAAAACCTCAGTCTTAACATTGACGAATATATGAAAAGGTTTACTTTCTGTGGTTAAATAATATGATAAATTTATACAAGAATAAGTTTAAATATAATTTACATTAAATACTAATCTCTCAGTAATATTTCTCCCAAAATACTTAAACTTAAAAACTAGATTTCTGCTTTACTCGCATAAAATGAATTATCTACTTTTACAATCTCCGAACCCTTTTCGGGAAGTGCTGCTCCGGGCATGACAGGCCAAATGCGTATGTTTGGTGACGGCGAATCACCACCCAGTGAAGGTGCACCTATCGGAGATGGACTTATTTTTACTCTAATGCTATGTTTATTTTACAGAATTTATTTAAAATTCAAATTTTCTTTTTCTCGTCAATTTTAACAGTTTGTCCTAACCAGACCTTAATGAAAAATCCTTGCAATCGTGTGATTGCAAGGATTTTGTGCATTAGTTCTAAAAACAAAAACGCTTATAATCTTTTGATTATAAGCGTTTTTTCGTACCCGGAGGGGGACTTG
>CAZCIU010000024.1:0-33369 GCA_964498765.1 uncultured Paludibacter sp.
GGGTTCGAACCCAGGACCCCATCCTTAAAAGGGATGTGCTCTACCAGCTGAGCTACTGAATCTTATTCTCAAAAAGCGGTTGCAAAGATACTGCTTTTTTTTTAATTAGCAAATCGTTTTGTGCTTTTTCTGAAATAAATTGTAATAAGATGGCATTATAATGGTTTGATGGTAAACTTTTTCTTTTAGTTTTATTCATCTACAGTCTTTTAAAACTTAGAACTCTGTGTTCTTTTTTGATATTTGGACTGATGTAAATTCTCCAAACAAAAAAAAGCACCTTTTCAGGTGCTTTTTCTGTAATTAATCTCAATGATTAAATATTCTCGTCAATCATATTGATTTTTTGTTCCAGCAGTTTGCATTCTTCTTTCAACGTTTCAATCTTGCGTTCCATTTCCTGCAACATGCCGCCGCCTTTTTTGGAAGAAATGCTTAAGAAACCGATGTTGTTTTCGTAGGTAGCAATCTCATTTTTAAGATGTTCGTATGCACGTACTAATTTCTCGCGTTCACGGTAAAGTTTATTTTCACCTTTGCCGCTCATGTCTTTTAGGTTGCTGCGGAATGATTCCAATCTACGTTGTGAAACGTCGATATTCAGTGCATCAAACTGTGCATCCAAAGCAGTGCGGTATTCTTTGTATATTTTATCTTTTTCTTTGTAAGGCACATGACCAACAGCATTCCATTCAGCAGCCAAGGCACGAAGTGCAGCCAATGATTCGGAAGTGTTTTCCGTTTTAGCGAATGCTTTGATTTTTTCGATAATGGCTTTTTTCTTCTCCAGATTTTGAAGTTCTTCGCCTTTCTGTCCGGAAACATTTTTGTTTCTTTGCTCAAAGAAATAATCGCAAGCACTGATAAAGCGTTTCCAAACCTCATCCGAGAATTTTTTCTGAACCGGACCGATGGTTTTCCATTCTTTCTGCATTTTGATAAACTCATCCGATGCAGCTTTCCAGTCGGTGCTTTCTTTTAGAGCTTCGGCTTTTTCGCAAAGTGCTTTTTTCTTTTCCAGATTTTCGTTCAAACTGGTTTTTATTTCTTTGTAAAATTCAGCCTTAGCTCCGAAGAATTTATCGCAAGCATCGCGGTAACGCTCGAATGCTTTTTGGTTGGATTTGCGTGGAGCAAAACCAATTGAACGCCATTCTTCCTGCAAATCCAGGATGTCTTTTGTGGCTTTGTCCCAATCCTTGTAGGTTTTCAAAACAGAAGTCTCAATCGCTTCGATGCGTTCGCAAAGTGCAATTTTTTTCTCCAGATTTTGATCTTCGATAGCACGAATATCATCAAAATGAGCCTGATGTTTTTTATTGATAACAGTAGAAGCTGCTTTGAATTTGTTCCAAACTTCCTCGCGCAAATCACGGGCAACAGGGCCTAACTCATGCCATTCTTCGTGCAGTTTTTGAAGTTGACGGAATGCCGAAACTACATCCTCTTCAGCATCAAGCGCTTCAGCAGTTTCAATCAGTTTGCTTTTCGCTTCCAGATTTTTCTTGAAATCGTACTCTCTGAGTTCGTTATTGATTTTTATCAAATCCCAGAACGATTCCTGATGCTGATTGTATGATTTCCAAAGTTCATTATTAGCAGATGGAGGCACCGGACCGGTGTTTTTCCAATCTTGCTGCAACTGTCTGAAAGCATTGATATTGGCAGAAACATCTTCTTTGCTATCCACCAAAAGTTTCATCTGCTCGATGATGTGATTTTTCTTCAGCAGGTTACTTTCACGCTCTTTTTCCAACTCAGCAGCCAGTTTTGCTTTTTTATTTTTGAATTCGCCCAGCAATTCTTTGAACTCAGCTTCCAATTCGGTCGGACTTGGAATAAAATCCGTTTCCGCACCGCCATTTTCAATGAATTCAGCACGTTGCTGTTCGGTTTCGATTTTACTTTTCTTGTAGAATTGCTGTTTGATGCTTTCTACTTCCTCTTTTGCCTGATCTACATCCAGTTCCACAAGCTCCTTCAGACGTGCTACAAGTACCGCTTTGGTCATTTCGGCAATGTCCACCACTTTGTCGATTTCTTCTTCGAGCATTTCATCATCGTCATCTTCTTCTGTTTCTGCAATAGCTGCAATTTCCGGTTCAGGCACAGCTTCAACTTCCACAGCCGGAGCTTCTTCGGGCGCAGCAGTTTCTTCCACAGCCGGAGTTTCTTCGGCAGCATCTTCCTGATTTTCAGTGTTTACACTTGGCTGAACAGTAGTTTCCTGTGCAGTTTCTTCCGGTTTAATCTGTTCTTGCAGATCATCCTTTTCAATTAAAGAGTCTTGTGAGTTCATTTTAATCAAATTTTTCTAACCGGAGTATCAGCTCCGGAGATCAGTACCAAATATTCTTAACGAAAAGCAAAAGTAAGGATTTTTTTTTAATTAATTAGTAATTTTTGGCTAATTTCTTGGTTTTAAACATCTTTCCGCCAAAAAGCTGAATTAAAATCCAAATCGAATGCACTTTCGTTTTTCTAAAAAAACGGTAAAGATTGATAATTAATGGTTTAGTCTTACTTTCTGTGAGAAATATATGTGTTTGCTTGTTGCGTAGGGTTTATTTGAATGTCGTTGATCATTACGTGAGGCGGACGAGTGACAATAAATTCCAATGCATCAGCAATGTCCTCAGCATGAAGCGGTTCCAAGCCTTTATACACATTTTTAGCTTTTTCGGCATCACCGTGGTATCTTACCAGCGAGAATTCGGTTTCGGCCATTCCGGGGGAAATTGAACTTACGCGAATGCCATATTTTACCAAATCTATACGCATTCCTTTGGTAAGCGCGTTTACAGCGTGTTTTGTAGCGCAATAAACATGTCCGCCCGGATATACTTCAATACCAGCGATAGACGAAATATTAACAATATGTCCGCCTTGATTTTCAATCATTCCGGGAATAATCAGCTTGGAAATGTAGAGTAATCCTTTCACGTTAGTATCAATCATTCGCTCAAAATCATCTAAATCACTTTCGTCAAAAGGTGATGCTCCGGCAGCTAAACCGGCATTATTTACCAATAAATTGATTTTTTGGAAATCCGCAGGCAGCGATTTTATAGTCGAAGTACAAATTTGATTGTCGCGCACATCAAAACAAAGCGCTTCAACTTTGACCGAATATTTATCTTCAATTTCCTTTTTTAGTGTGTCTAAAAGCTCTTTTCTTCTTCCGGTGATAATCACCTGATAACCTAATTTAGCTAAACGAAGGGCAATTTCTTTTCCAAATCCGGACGTGGCACCGGTAATAAATGCTGTTTTCATGAATGTATTATTAAGAATTCTATAAAGTAAAAAATAAGTCTAAAATCTAAAAGAGACGCGCCTTAGCACGTCTCTAAAAAATTATTTTCCGGGATATTTTAGTTTGTGCCCCATTCTGTCTTTTTTGGTTTGCATGTAGAATGCATTGTATCTGTTGGGTTGCACTTCCAGCGGCACATTTTCCACAATGGAAAGTCCATACGATTCCAGTCCAATCCGTTTTTTCGGATTATTGGTCATCAAGCGAATTTTTCCGGCACCAATTTCTCGTAAAATCTGAGCACCAACGCCATAATCACGCTCATCCGCATTGAAACCAAGGTGCAAATTCGCATCCACCGTATCAAGACCTTCTTCCTGGAGTTTGTAAGCTCGGATTTTATTCATCAATCCAATGCCGCGGCCCTCTTGATTCATATAAACGATAACGCCTTTTCCTTCTTTTTCAATCATCTCCATGGCTTTGTGAAGTTGTTCGCCACATTCGCAGCGCATTGAGCCGAAAATATCACCTGTCATACAAGAAGAATGTACGCGAGCTAAGATAGTTTCATCCGGCTCCCAAGTGCCTTTTATAAGTGCCAAATGTTCCAAACCATTGGAAAGTTGGCGGAAAGGAATTAATTTGAAATGACCGTAAGCAGTCGGCATATCAACTTCTTCGCCACGCTGAATAAGCGATTCGGTGCGAATTCTGTAAGCAATCAAATCGGCGATTGAAATGATTTTCATATCGTATTCTTCCGATAATTTCATCAGTTCCGGAAGTCTGGCCATGCTGCCGTCGTCATTCATTATTTCAATAAGAGCACCTGCAGGATACAATCCGGCCAAGCGAGCCAGGTCAACAGCAGCTTCGGTATGTCCCGCACGGCGCAAAACGCCTTTGTTTCTGGCTCTAAGTGGGAAAATATGTCCCGGACGTCCGAAAGTTTCCGGTGTAGATTTTACGTCGGCAAGTGCCTGAAAAGTAGCGGCTCTGTCTGCTGACGAAACGCCCGTGGTGCATCCTTCCAACTTGTCCACACTTACCGTAAATGGGGTAGAGTGGATAGAAGTATTTACCTCTGACTGCATTTCCAGTTCCAGTTCAACACATCTATCTTCGGTAAGCGGTGCACAAAGCACACCACGACCGTGTTTTAGCATGAAATTGACCATGTCAGGCGTGATTTTCTCTGCTGCGCAAATAAAGTCGCCTTCGTTTTCACGGTCTTCATCGTCCACTACAATTACAAATTTGCCATTTTTGATATCCTCAATGGCTTCTTCAATTTTATCCAGTTTCTCTTTCATAGTAATTTGCAAATGCAACTTATATAATTGTGTTATATTTTTTCGTTTTTTAAGCTTGTTATCGGCTGTCGCCTTTTTGAAAATTTATTTTTCAGATTATCAAAGAATTTAATATACGATTCTGTTCTGAAGATGCTGGCGTCGGTTACTGCTTTCCAGGTCAGGAACAATCCGAGCGGAAATAAAACAGCCGAGCTAAGCCACATTCCCTGATAAACTTGCCAAAAACCTTCTCGCGCCATTTTGTATCCGGTGGTGTCAATGATATAATACACCACAAATAGAACCACGGAAATCACGATTGGGAAACCAAGTCCGCCTTTTCGGATGATGGCTCCAAGCGGTGCACCGATAAAAAAGAAAATCAAACAAGCGAAAGAAAGTGTAAACTTCCTGTGCCACTCAACCTGGTGTCGTCTCACGGTCATCGTTGGGTCGGTGAGCATGATTTTATTGTACTCAATTTTATCTCTCATTCCACGTGCATTCTGCGTAGCAATATGCAGGGCTTCAGTCATTTGCTGCTGGTTAAGCGAAAGAAAAAGCGAATCGGGATTGAACTTTTTATTTGAATGAGCTACAGGCGCAGCAGTTTCGTTTAAGCTGTCCTTTATTTCATTCAGCGTTCGGTCGCGCTTAATTTTTACAATCTCAGGGAATTGAGAATTGACCATTTCTCTGGCTTGACTTTTCCCGCGACTGACTACGATTTTTGAAACCGAATCAATGGTTTGATTAAGCTGAACGATGTTTTTACTTACGTGTTGGTCTTTAAGAATGGATTCGTCGTAGCGATTAAATTCTGTGTCAAAATCCAGTAATATTTCTTTCTTGTCGAAAATTTCTCTTCTGTAAGGAATGTTCGCCGCACTATATTGTGAGCCTTGCTGACGAAGATTTTGAAAACTTTCACCGCTAAATAAGGAAAGTTTCATGTATTTCTTATCTTCGGTAAGTTGGATTTTTCCCGAATCGGCCAGGTTGATTGTCGCATTGTCAAAACCATTGGAAAAGTCATAAATCATCAAGTCTTTCAACAATTTTTTGTCCGGCTCTTTTTCTCTGACATAGAGATTGTAGCCGTTGATACCTTTGTAAAATTCTCCGATTGGAATTACTAATTCGGGTGATTTGTGGCGAAGCGAGAAAATCAAAGTCCACAGTTTCTGCTGTGCCAGAGGTGTGACATTATTTGAAAAGAAAAAAGCGCCGATAACTATTATTCCAATAAAAATAATCAAGCCGCGCATAATCCTGAAAAGCGACACTCCGGCAGATTTCATGGCGGTCAGCTCAAAGTTCTCGCCCATATTACCAAAACTCATCAGTGCAGCAAGCAAGATGGCGAGTGGAAGCGCCATTGGCACGGTGCCAAGTGCTGCATACCAGAAAAACTCAGCCAATACAGGCATCTCAACTCCTTTCCCAATCAGATTCGGCATTTCTTTCCATACTACTTGCATAAGCAAAATCAGTATGCTGATAAAGAAAGTCATAAAAAAATAGGTCAGAAATGACTTGATGATGTATATGTCTAATTTCTTAATTCCGAGCATTGGAAACGTTCTAATTTTGGGCAAACAAAAATACTAAATTTTTAAGACATTGAGTAGAATTCTGATTTATAAATTACGAGCGATATATTAAAGATAGCTAATCAGCCAAAACTTAAGCCATCTGGTTTTGATTTTTGAATTTTCGGATAAAACAAATCAGCGTTGAAGTTGTGACTACCACCGAAAGAATATCGGAAGTTGGCATGGCTGCCCACACACCGTCCAAATCAAACAAGGGCGGCAGAATGTACAAGCACGGAATTAAAAACAGTACTTGCCTTGTGAGACTTAAAAACATGGATATTTTCGCTTTCCCGATGGACTGGAAGAAATTGGTAAACACTATCTGCGAGCCAATCAGCGGGTAAATAATCATGGAAATGCGGATTGCACGTGCTGCAAGCTGCTTCAGTTCTTCGTCTGTGGTGAAAAGTCCGGCAAGTTGATACGGGAAGAACATACCCAGAATAAATCCTAAGGTGGAAACTACCGTAGCGGCAACGGCTGTTTTTTTCAGCGCAATAAACATTCTATCGTAATTTCTCGCGCCGAAATTATAGCCTAAGATCGGTTGCGCACCTTGATTTAATCCGATGATTATCATCACAAAAATGGTAGAAATACCGTTTTGAATACCGAGTGCACCAATGGCAAGGTCGCCACCATAAGTAATCAGTGCTTTATTCATTATCATGACGGTAATACTTGACGCAATCATCATGCTGAAAGGCGACATACCGATGTTCAGAATGGATTTTACTATTTGTTTGTCCAGTTTCAGATTTTTTCGGTGAATGCGGATGTTGGATTTTTTATTGAAAAAATGCGCCATGACCCAAAACATTCCCACGAAAAACGCGATATTGGTAGCGTGTGCAGCACCTGCAATGCCCATTTTGAAAACAAAAATAAAAACGGGTGCCAATGAAATGTTGATTATCGCGCTGATAATCATAGTAATCATTGCTTTTTTGGGATAGCCGGAAGCACGCATGATGCTGTTAAATCCGAAAAGTAAAGCCGACAAAATAGTACCAGGAATAATGATAACCATAAATTCCTGGGCATATTTCAGCGTATGTTCACTCCCTCCGAAAAGCACCAGAATTTCATCGAGAAATAGCAGTGAAAATGCAATTATCACCGCAGAAACCAAAACGGTTAGTGTCAGTGCATTCCCAAGCACTCGCTCCGCGCGGTCAATATCATTTTCTCCCAATCGGATAGAAATCCGAGCAGACGCACCGGCTCCTACGAGCATGCTAAATGCAGCCAGAAAGTTCATAAAAGGAAAAGTAAGTGCCAATCCGGAAATAGCCAAAGGTCCGACTCCCAGACCGATGTACATACGGTCAATGATATTGTATAGCGACGAAAGCATCGTGCCTACAATGGCTGGAATCGAATATTCCCAGAGTAATTTGGTGATTTTCTGGGAACCGAGTTTGCTATCTACTGAATTTGAAATTGCTGCCATCTAACTATATAAAACCGATTGAAAAGAAATATGTTGAGAAATTGATTAAATAAAAATCGGTTTCACTTAATGTAAAACCGACCTTTCGTATTCTAATCAGGATTAAAACTCGTACTCAAAGGCTACGTACCATCCTTTTGTTTTTTGTGGGTAGTTTTTGTACTTGCTTACATTATTCAGTCCCCAGTCGTATCCACTTTTTACGCGGTAATTTTTCCATTGAAGACCTCCTCCGGCTCCCAGTTGGATATTAAATCGGCTCAAATCTTTTTCGTAAGAATTGTACGAGCCAGCCACAGGATAATTCAGTGGATTGCTTGGCGCAGGGTCTTGTGTGTGCCAGACAAGGCTTACATCTTCTTTGTGTGCCAAACCTATATTAACAGTCGGACCTGCAAATGCGAATAATTTTAATCCCCAAAATATTGGAAGTGTGTAAGTTGCGCGGAGTGGAATGTCAATGTAATGACCTGAATAGCTGAATTTAGCCGTATCATTGTGTGCATACACCTGATCGCGTTTGCCAAAAGCATACGAATATTTCAGTCCGGTTTCCAGTCCAAATCCCATATTCAGTGGAATTGCAACATTTAATCCGCCTTTAAGTGTGTGATAAGGTGATGTCACAGAATAAACTCCATAGCGGAAAACCTGACCGTAGCCAATCTCAGCTCTGTATTTGATGGAAGTATCGTCGGATTTTGTGCTGTCTTTATTTACCGTTTGTGCCTGAGTAGCAGTGGTAAATGTAAGTATAAATGCAAAGATTGCTATGGTTATTCTCATAAAGCGTTTAATTCACCTGATTTTTTTATAAACTAACTGCAAAAGTAATCAAAAAGCCCACATTTTCAGTTATCTAAAAACGTTTATTAACATTGTAGAACTACTTTCTGACTAATTAAAACGAATATCCTAATGAAACTTTAATGTCGTTGGAACGAAGCGTAGCATTTTCAACGATTGTGCGGTTCAAAACTCCCCAATCATAGCTTCCTCTCAGCGAAACTCCCATCCATTGAACGCCAAGTCCGGCACCAATTTGCAGGTCAAGTGGCTTAAATTCACTTGGTTTTTTATAAATATTTTCACCGGTAGTACTGGTACGTAATTTATGATCCGCGTAAATCTCATTAATTGTAACTTTGTTTAGCGAATAATTCAAATTAGGACCAGCAAATACGAAAAAGTAAAATTCTTCAGCCAATGGCACAGAATACATAAAGCGAATCGGAAGGTCAAAAGCCATCAAATTCGTTTTATCTTGCTCCCAGGTTCCCAGTTTTTTCATTGCAGCAGAGCTGATAAGGTTTACTCCGCTGAAATAATTAAAGAAAACTCCGGTTTGAATAGCTAATTGCTCCTCAATATTGAATTTAAAAATAGGGCCAACATGGAAACCGTTCAGATTTGCAGAGTTGATAAGAGGATATTTGATTGTTCTGGAATCTTTTAAGCGAGGCATAGTATGTCCATAACCTGCTAAAAAGCCAACTTCTACTTTTTTATCTTGCGCTTGGCCTAAAAAACTGATGCAAGCAATTAAAATTGCCGCTAGCGAAAATCGAAGAGTTTTCATGTGTTTATTTTTTATTTTTTACACTAAGGACACATGGAACACGCCATCAATCATCTCATTGTGTTTGAGAATTATCTCAAATGGCTGTTTCATCTGTTTATATTTTATTTTTCAAAATTATCTGCAAAGATAAGCATTTCATTGCTTTGAGAAAAATTCTGATTTTTTATTTATATTTTTTTGAATGTTCTGCAGCTAACTGTTTGTTGTAAAGATTTTGTTTATTAAGTTTCAGTCATAAAAAAACAGCCGAATTCTAAAATTCGGCTGTTTCAAATAATGGTTTATGTGGTTAGAAGCTAAGAGCTACACCAATTTTCATGTCGTTGTTTTTCCAAACTCCATCTTCGCTATTGTCTTTGTCAAGCATACCGAAGTCGTAGCTGAAACGTACAGAAAGAGCTTTGAATTGAAGTCCAGCACCAGCACCTAATTGAAGATCAAATGGAGCATACATTTTGTCACCTGTCAAGTTTTTCCAAGTGTAGATGCTTTCATTGTCTTGGCCAGGATAAAAACGATTTCCTGCTACATCAATTAATTCTGCTACGCCATAGCTAAAGTTAGGTCCGGCAAAAATAAAGGCACTCATTCCATTTCCGAATGGGAAAGAAGCTTTTACTCTTACAGGAAGATCAAGAGAGTGAGAAGTAATTTTCACATCTTGAAGCAATACATTTTTATTAGCAGTAAGATAATTGTAGAAAAGTCCGTACTGAAGGCTGATTGGCCCTTGAATGTTTAGGTCAGCAACTGGACCTACATGAAAGCCACTAAGTGTAAATTGATCACCTAGGATTGCACCCATAGCAGATTTTTCAAATGTTCTTGTTTGAGTTCCGTATCCAGCTTGGATACCAACTTGTGCGCTAGCAAAACTGATTGAAAGTATAGCAGCAATAGCTACTAAAGAGATTTTTTTAATTGATTTCATAAATTTTTAGTTTTAGTAAAATAATATAAATTACTTGCGATTATAAAATATAACTTTAACAAAGGTTGTGCCAAAGGCGAAAAAATCCAACTTTGTTATTTAATTTAAAAAGTAACAGCCGAATATCACTATCCGGCTGCATCATTACTAAGAAAATATTAAGATTTAGAAATTATAAAACAGACCTACTTTCAGGTCGTTATTTTTCCATACACCATTAGAGTTATCTCTGTCAAGCATTCCCCAGTCGTATCCTACTTTTACACCAAAGTTGTTGTATTGTAGTCCACCACCAACACCTAGCTGTACATCAAATGGAGAATACAGTTTTTTACCATCACTCATTTCTCTGCTGTAAATATTAGATGCTTCTACACTTCCAATGCCGGATTCAACTTTTGTAGTTTGAGAAAGACCAAAATTAAAGTTTGGACCTCCAAAAACAAATGCACTTAAACCGTTTCCAATACCAAAACTTGCAGCTACGCGAACTGGTAAATCAAGTCTGTGTGCAGTAGTAGTTGCGTTTGCCAATCCCCAATAATCATTTTTAGTAGTTAGATAATTGTAAAGCAAACCATATTGTAAGCTGATTGGTCCTTGTATTCCCAAATTAAATGTTGGTCCTACATGAAAACCGCTTAGTGATGAATTACTTTCAGCATCTTTTGAAGAACTGTAACCTGCTTGTAGCCCAACTTGAGCACTTGCAAAACTGATTGATAATATTGCAGCGATTGCTACTAATGAGATTTTTTTAATTGATTTCATAATTTTCAAATTTAGTTATTATTAAAATTAGTTGTTTAATGTGTCAAAATAAAACAAACTTTGTGCCAAAACAGGCTTTTTAAGTACTAAGATTTGATTAAAAATTATTTTTAGTACGTTTTGTTTCCTCGATTTTAATGAAGAACTATTCTAAATAATCACTGATTTTTAGGGAGTTGATATGAAGAATTTATTTTTTTGAAGTGAACGAAATAACATAAAAAATGAACTTCAATTTTTCAGTCGTTTATAATAATATATAGTTGAATTGCTGTGTATTTGTATGTAAAAATGGGTGTAATTCTCGCAATTAGCTGATTTACACCCATTAATGTGGAGCTGGAGGGAGTCGAACCCTCGTCCAAACAAGGAAACAATATGCTTTCTACATGCTTATCTTTGCTTAAGTTTTCGAGTAGCGGCAAGACCAAAGCCACCAACCACTACCTTATCTTCTAAATTTTCATCTTGAGTGCGAAGCCACGCAAGACTATCTTCGATTTAGCTGCACCTCTGTATCCTTTGCCTCGAAGCCACGGCTTGGGAGAGATGTCTCGTCCTGGCACCTAGTGCCTGGATTAAGCTCGATCTACTATGATTCGATTAAGCAGCAAGAGCGTAATTAGTTTCGCCAGTTATTGGTTTGAAATCCGGGATTTACGAGCCGGCATTCCGACGCTCGACATGCTTACATACCTTTTCTGCTCGCTGTCAAAACCAAACAGCCCCGTTGGTCAGTTTGTAGTTTATAGTATATAGTATTTTAGTATCAACAAATTTTATTCCAAATCTATTTCGGACTGTAAAGTTGTCAGAGCCAAAATACTATAAACTTTTAAACAATTATACTGTAAACTCTTATTTCGCGTAACTTACTGCTCTCGTTTCTCTGATTACAGTAATTTTTACTTGTCCCGGATAGGTCATTTCATCCTGGATTTTTTTGGCAATGTCAAATGACAAAAGTTCCGTTTCTTTGTCATCCAATTTGTCAGCGCCTACTATTACGCGCAGTTCACGACCGGCCTGGATAGCGTAAGTTTTAATTACACCCGGATAAGAAAGTGCCAGATTTTCAAGGTCATTCAGACGTTTGATGTATGCTTCTACAATTTCGCGACGAGCACCCGGACGAGCACCAGAAATAGCATCACAAACCTGTACAATCGGTGCCAGCATCGTTTCCATTTCTACTTCATCGTGGTGAGAACCGATGGCATTGCAAATATCCGGTTTTTCTTTGTATTTCTCAGCCAATCTCATTCCAAGCAATGCGTGAGGTAGTTCCGGCTCATCATCCGGCACTTTTCCAATATCGTGAAGTAATCCGGCACGTTTTGCTTTTTTTGGATTAAGACCAAGTTCTGAAGCCATTGTAGCACAAAGATTGGCAACTTCACGAGAGTGCTGAAGCAAGTTTTGACCGTAAGAAGAACGATATTTCATTTTACCTACCAAACGAATTAATTCCGGATGCAATCCATGAATTCCCAAGTCGATTGTAGTGCGTTTTCCGGTTTCTACTATTTCATCTTCCAACTGTTTGCGGACTTTATTTACCACTTCTTCAATGCGGGCAGGGTGAATACGACCGTCAGTTACAAGTTGGTGAAGAGAAAGTCGGGCAACTTCGCGTCTTACCGGATCAAATCCCGAAAGAACGATAGCTTCCGGAGTGTCATCAACGATGATTTCTACACCTGTAGCAGCTTCAAGCGCACGGATATTTCTTCCTTCGCGACCAATGATGCGTCCTTTTACTTCATCCGAATCGATGTGGAAAATAGTAACCGAATTTTCAATGGCTGTTTCGGTTGCTACACGTTGTATTGTGTTGATAACAATTCGTTTAGCTTCTTTATTAGCAGTCATTTTAGCTTCGTCCATTATCTCGTTGATATAGGACAATGCATTTGTTTTAGCTTCTTCCTTCAGATTTTCTACCAAGCGTTCTTTAGCTTGTTCGGCGGAAAGTCCGGAAATTGTTTCAAGCTGCTCTACAGCCTGTCTGTTCAGCGTTTCAATTTCTTTTTTCTTGTTTTCAACTAACACAAGCTGCTGGTCCAAGTTCTCACGGATGACATCCGTTTCATTCAGTTTGCGTTGCAAGTCACCTTGTCTTTGGTTAAGCTGAAGTTCGCGTTGCTGAAGTTTTACTTCCGCCGCCTGAACTTTCGAATTGCGCTGCTGAACTTGTTGCTCATGCTCGGCTTTCAGCGCAATAAAGCGCTCTTTAGCCTCTATTTCTTTGTTTTTCTTTAGCAGTTCGGCTTCCGCCTCCATTTCCCTTTTGGCTTTTTTATTGAAAACTCCGAGCATCAGATAGGCTCCGAGAAATCCTAAAGCTAAGGCAATGACTGCTACTATTATTACTGTAGTTGTCATATATTTTAGTTGTTTTTATGGTGTTTTAAAAATAAAAAATCGCATCGTATTGCGGCTTGTTTCAGATTTTTTTCTGAAAAAGCTAAACAATCAAATGCGGTAAATAAATAAGAATTAAATACTAATTACTAAAAAAGTATTTTGTTTAATTCTTTGTTAAGTTCTTCAATTTTTTCAGCCAATGGCCCTTCATCTTGTCTTATATCTTGCTTGGATATAATGACTGCCAGCTGATAAGCTACCAGTGTCAAGATTTCTTCCATGCTACGCTGACTGTATTGTCTTCTATACTGTTCCAAGTATTTATTGACAATTTTTTCAGCATTTCGATAAATTTCTTCATCTTCACGTTGAATTTTTAACGGCATTCTAACGCCGTTTAGCAGAATATTTATATTAAAAGTTTTGCTATTATTCATACGGAGATGTCTTATTTCAAAATTTGAGCTTATATAGAATGTAATTTTTTTTATTGAGTTACATTCGTTTCGCTTGTGTGAAAAATTCGTTTTGTGGCTATAATCAGCCTATTCATTTAGAAGCGCTAAACATTTATCTATTTCCCGCACTATTTTATTCAAGTGCTGTTTAGAATTTTCACGGCTTTCTGCGGAGCCGCCTAATCCGCTTGCTGTCTCTAAAAGACTGTATTCTTTACGCAAATCCAAAATTTCTTTGTGAGCCTTCATCAGGTCTTCTTGCTTGCGTTCGGCATCTGCTTTGAGAGTATTATTCTCCTCCATCAAAGCATTACGCTGAGCAATCAGCTTTCTGACGTTCTCTTCAACTTCCTTAATTAGATTCTTGTATCGATTTTCCATCTTTTTTCAAAAAAATCTTTACAAAAATAAGGATTTGATTTGGAATAAAAAACTATTTAGAGTATTTTGTTAAAATAAACTTACAATTTACTTAGAATCAGATACGATACGAGCCGACTTTTCAATTGCTTCATTAATGTTCGAACAAATGTTCTCCTGTCCGATTAATTCAGGAATTCCGGACTTCTCAAGCACCGCACGAACCGAATCATTCACACCGGAAAGCAAAATTTTCGTTTTGTCTTTGTGCGACATGATTATCAAGTTTCTCAAGTTGTTGGCACCCGTAGTATCCATAAAAGGCACTTTTCGCATGCGGATAATACGCACTTTGGGTGAGCCGCCGACTTGTTTTATTGTTTCTTCAAATTTATTGGCTACGCCAAAAAAGAACGGACCTTCAATTTCATACACCGAAACATCTTTCGGGATGTGAATTCTTTCTGTTTCAGAAACTAAGTCTGTGTCTGTGGTATCTTCCATCTGATTTTCGAAAACCGAAACAGTGGAAACTGCCGAGATACGTCTTAGGAATAAAACGACCGCGAGCAACAATCCGATTTGAATGGCGATTGTCAAGTCGAAAATAACAGTCAACAAAAAAGTAGTAATCAGCACTGCAGCATCCGAGCGGGTGTTTTTCAACAAAGATCGGAAAGTACGCCATTCACTCATATTGTACGCTACAATCACAAGTACACCGGCCAAACAAGCCATAGGAATGTGCTTGGTTAAATCTCCCAAAAACAGCAAAATCAGTAATAAAACTACTGCGTGAATAATCCCTGCAACAGGAGTTCTACCGCCGTTATTGATATTCGTCATTGTACGCGCAATGGCTCCGGTAGCTGGAATTCCACCAAAAATAGGCGTAACAATATTGGCTACACCTTGTGCAATTAATTCGGTGTTTGAATTGTGCTTACTCCCAATGACACCGTCAGCAACCGTTGCAGAAAGCAAGGATTCAATCGCTCCCAGCATGGCAATGGAAAATGCAACCGGAAGCAGCGTTCGGATGGTTTCAAAATCAATTTCGTATTTCGTCACTCCCGGAAGTGCCGCGTTAATGGTAAATCGGTCGCCAATGGTTTCAATGTCTTGAATTCCAAAATATTTCTTCAAGAGAAACACCAAAACTGTCATCAAAATAATGGCAACTAAAGAACCCGGAATTTTCTTGGAGAATTTGGGAGTAATGGCAATTATCAGGATAGAAGCAATTCCGACCAGCGTTGCCCACCAGTTGATTGAACTGATGTTTTGAGCATAAGCAGCCCATTTGTGAATAAAATCAGCCGGAACTTTGGCAATTTCAAGACCGAATAAATCCTTGATTTGCGTAGCAAAAATGGTGAGTGCGATACCGCTCGTAAATCCTACCACCACCGGATAGGGAATAAATTTGATGACTGCGCCAAGTTTCAAAAAACCCATAGCTACCAGCATTACGCCCGCAATCATTGTGGCAATGGCAAGTCCGGTGACGCCGTACTGCTGCACAACGCCGTAAACGATAATAATAAATGCACCCGTAGGTCCACCAATCTGAACCTTGCTGCCGCCCAAGAGTGAGATAATAAAACCGGCAATAATGGCTGTGTAAAGTCCTCTTTCGGGTGTAACTCCCGAAGCAATACCAAAAGCAATGGCTAAAGGCAAAGCTACAATTCCCACAATAATACCTGCCATCAGGTCGGCATAGAACTTCTCTTTGGTGTAATTTTTGAGGGAATAAACAATTTTTGGATCAAAAACCTTCATTTACGTTATTTGTTGGAAAAGAAAGATGCTAAAAATTCAATCCCATAAAACCTTTTTTCGTTTTATTGGTTTTAAATATGATAGCTAATTAAATTTGACTGCAAAGGTAGTCATTTTTGTTTTTTTAAAGAAATAATACTTAATTTCAAATTTAATAAATCAACAGTTTATTTTGATAAAACAATCCAATTATGTGGAAATCAAACGCTTATAATTATTCTCGCAGGCCATCAAAAGAAATTCAAATCGGAGCCTTAAAAATGGGTGGCAACAACCCAATCCGAATTCAATCCATGGCCAATACCAATACAAACGACATTGAAAATTCATCAGCTCAGTTTCTTAGAATAGTTAGCGCAGGCGCGGACTTGGTGCGACTGACCACGCAGGGACAAAAAGAGGTAGATAGCCTGAAGATTATTCGAGATAATATTCACAGCAAAGGATTTACTACACCATTTGTGGCGGATGTGCATTTCAATGCCAATGTGGCGGATTATGCAGCTCAATTTCTTGAAAAAGTGAGGGTAAATCCCGGAAATTACGTGAGCGGCATTAAAACCGAAAATCCAAACGAATACTCAGACGAAGAATATCATCAGGAATTTTTGAAAATTAAGGCACGTTTCGTGGAATTTCTGAAAATTTGTAAAGCAAATAATACGGCTATCCGAATTGGTGTAAATCATGGTTCGCTGAGCGAGCGAATGCTTATAAAATGGGGAAATACGCCGGAAGGAATGGTTGAGTCGTGTATGGAGTTTTTAAGAATTTGCAGTGAGCAAGATTTTAGTAATCTGGTGATTTCGATGAAAGCATCTAATACAGTGATGATGATACAGGCTGTGAGACTTTTGGTGCAGCGTATGGAGGAAGAAGGCTTTAATTTTCCGGTGCATTTAGGTGTTACCGAAGCCGGTGATGGTGAGGATGGACGAATAAAATCGGCTGTGGGCATTGGTGCTTTGCTTGCTGAAGGAATAGGAGATACCATCCGGGTTTCTTTGAGCGAAGAGCCGGAAGCTGAAATACCGGTAGCGAAATTGCTTCGAGATTATATAACAGCCCGAACTGAAAATACGAAGCAAATTGAACTAAAAACATCGAAAGACTTTGAAGTAAAACCATTTACGAGAAGAAAAACATATACAATACGAAATATCGGCGGAGATAATTTGCCGGTGGTATTAGCAAATCCATCGAATCACGACAAGCTAAAAGCGGATTATGTTTTGGAAGATAATTTTATCGTAAATGCGCGAGGAGACAGATATGAAATTTTCACTTTGGAGAATTTTTCGGCTGCTCCAAGCGAAGAAATTATATTCTTAAAGCTGAAATACGATGAATTGTCATCGAATGTTATTGAAATTTTCAAGCAAAATTCAAATTTGGTTTTATTGGTCGAAGCAAACAGCGAAAACCCTGTTGGAGAGCATCGAGCCTTTGTTCATACGCTGATAGCAGAAGGTGTGAAAACTCCGGTAATTGCTGTCGGGCGATATGAAGAAGATGCTTTGGAGGCTCTGCAAATCAAAGCCGCGGCAGATTTAGGTATAATTTTTGTTGATGGATTGGCTGATGGAATTCTTTTGCAGAATAGAGGAGCTATCAGCAACGAAGATTTACTATCAATTTCATTTGGAATTCTACAAGGTTCTCGCGTCCGAGTGAGCAAAACGGAATTTATCTCATGTCCGGGATGCGGCAGAACTCATTTCAAATTACAGACAGTTATAGCACGTGTAAAGGAAAAGACCTCGCATTTGACCGGATTGAAAATTGGAATTATGGGCTGTATAGTGAATGGTCCCGGTGAAATGGCTGATGCCGACTATGGTTACGTTGGCGGCGGAAGAGGAACTATAATGCTGTACAAAAAGCAAGAATGCATTGAAAAAGGAGTGCCGGAAGATGAAGCTGTGGACAGATTAATTGATCTTATCAAGAAAAATGGTGACTGGAAAGAACCTGTATAATGAACAATTTTGGGGATTTAAGGTTTATATAGAAAAAGAATAAAAAATTTTACAAAAAAAATAAGATTATTAACCTAATTAAAACAAACAAAAAAATGAAAAAACTATTTTTAGCATTTGCGCTTTTAATGACAGTTACATTGGTAGCTGAAGCTCAGACAAACGATAAAGCAATCGGTATTCGTGGCGGTTGGGGAACAGAGCTTTCTTATCAACAGCCTCTTTCTGGAGCTACTCGTCTTGAAGTTGACCTTGGTTTACCAGGTTGGAAATACTCAGGAATTGTATTGACAGGTGTTCACCAATGGCTTTGGAACATCGACGGTGGTCTTGACTGGTACGCTGGTCTTGGAGCACAAGTAGGGTCAATTCGTTGGGACAAAGGTGAAACTACAGGTATCGGTCTTGGTCTGGCAGGTCAACTTGGTATTGAGTACAATTTCCCAATTCCACTTCAACTTTCTCTTGACTGGCGTCCAACATGGTACGTAGTACCATCTGGAAAACCATTCGGATATGAAGGAGTTGCACTAGGTCTTCGTTACAGATTCTAATCAATCTCTTAAGGAAAAATAAAAAACGAGAAGCCGCATGGTTTCTCGTTTTTTTATGTCTGATATTCTCGGGAAAATTAAAACGACTGCATATCCACTAATCTTTTGTAGTAACCATCCAGCGCGATAAGTTCATCGTGCTTTCCTCGCTCTACAATCTCGCCTTCGTGAAGTACGCAAATTAAATCCGCGCGGCTGATAGTTGAAAGTCGGTGTGCAATGACTACCGTGGTGCGGTTTTTCATCAGATTATCCAGTGCTTCCTGTACCATGTATTCCGATTCGGTGTCGAGAGCAGACGTAGCTTCATCCAGAATGAGTATCGGTGGATTTTTAAGCACGGCACGCGCAATGCTAAGGCGTTGACGCTGACCGCCCGAAAGTTTATTTCCGCGGTCACCAATGCTCGACTGATAGCCGTTTTCAGTTGCCATAATAAAATCGTGTGCATTCGCAATTTTGGCAGCTTGTTCTACCATTTCTTGCGTAGCATTCTCAATTCCAAAGGCAATATTATTGAAAAAAGTATCGTTGAAGAGAATTGCTTCCTGGTTTACATTTCCCATCAATTCCCGTAAATCATGACGAGTAAAATCTTTGATATTGATGCCGTTTAAGCAGATTTCGCCTTCCACAGGATCATAAAAACGAGGTAATAAATCCACCAAAGTCGATTTCCCGGAACCGGACTGCCCAACTAATGCAACGGTTTTTCCGATTGGAATTGTAAGGTTGATGTTTTTCAGTACCCATTCTGTCTGGTACTTGAAATTCACGTTTTTATATTCAATATTATCTATTTTTTCCGGTATATGTTTTGGGTTTTCAGGATCGACTATGTTGTTTTTTTCGCTTAGAATTTTATCAATTCTATCCATCGAGGCCATTCCTTTTCGGATGCTGTAAGAGGCTTTTGAAAGTTCTTTGGCCGGTGGTACGATAAGATAAAAGACCACCAGGTAATATATGAATTCCGCTGCTCCAATCGGACTTGTATCGCTCAAAATTAGCGTACCGCCAAACCAAAGCAAAATAGCAATGACAATTGTACCAAATAATTCGCTGACAGGATGTGCCAAATTGTATTTTCGGTGGATACGGTGAAAAGTTTTCCGAATTTTATCGTTTAGACTTGTAAAGCGATTTGTAAGATTGTTTTCTGCATTAAAAGCCTTGATTACGCGCAATCCGCCAAGAGTTTCGTCAATTTGTGATAGCATTTCAGCTGTTTGTTCCTGACCTAATTGCGAGCGTTTTCGCAACGATTTTCCAATAATTCCAATTAACCAAACACTTATTGGCAACAAAATCAAGACAAAAACGGTTAATTTCCAACTCATTGCAAACATAACCGCCAGGTAAATAATTATCATCAGCGGATTTTTCAGAATCATATCCAGCGAACTGATGACTGAGATTTCCACTTCTGTCACGTCATTTGTCATGCGGGACATAATATCGCCTTTGCGCTCATCCGAAAAAAATCCGATGGGAAGTGCTATGATTTTTCGGTACATTTGGTTGCGTAAGTCGCGCAGAACGCCGGTGCGAATAGGAATTATGAAATACGAAGCAAGGTAAGCTGTTCCTGTTTTTAGAAAAGTCATTACAATTAAAAACAAGGCAATATAAATCAGTGCGTTGCTTGCGCCTTGCTGCAAAATCGTATTTTCAATCCAAAATTCAATATTGTTTTTTATGGCGTTAAAAACATTCTTCAATCCGTCGTTCCAAGTCCAGGCTCGATACACGGTATCGGATTTTGTGACCCCAAAAAGAATTTGCAAAATGGGAATTAATGCCGCGAACGAAAAGAGACTGAATAGCGTGGACAATAAATTGGCCAGCAAACTCAGAAAAACATACTTTTTGTACGGCGGCAAAAATCGTTTTACTAATGTGATGATATCAGACATTTATAAGTAATAAAGTTGAAAGTTCAAAAGTGGAAAGAAAAATAAAATTTATTTTTCTGCCTAACTTCTTATCAAATTCCCGTATAATTTCTCGGTGTAATTCTTTTCAGTTCATCTTTTACGCTGTCACTTACGTTAAGCGTTTGAATAAAATCATGAATTGTGCGTTCGTTGATGCCTTCGTTGGTGCGTGTGAGTGCTTTCAAGGCTTCGTAAGGTTCTGGATATTTTTCACGACGCAAAATAGTCTGAATTCCTTCGGCAACTACTGCCCATGTGTTGTCAAGTTCCTTATAAACAGCGGTTTCGTTAAGTAGCAGTTTGCCTATTCCTTTGAGCAAACTTTGCGTAGCAATCATCGTGTGCGCAAACGGAACACCAACGTTTCTAAGTACTGTACTGTCGGTTAAGTCGCGTTGCAAGCGTGAGACAGGAAGTTTTTCGCTTAAAAAACCTAAAATTGCGTTTGCCATTCCTAAGTTTCCTTCGGCATTTTCAAAATCAATCGGATTTACTTTGTGCGGCATTGCAGAAGAACCAACTTCACCGGCTTTGATTTTTTGTTTGAAATATTCCATCGATACATACGACCAAATATCGCGGCTGAAGTCAATCAAAATGGTGTTAATTCTGCGCATTGCATCAAATTGAGCTGCCAGATTATCGTAATTTGAAATTTGGGTAGTCCAGGCTTCACGCTCCAAACCAAGTTTTTCGCTGAGGAATTTATTTCCAAATGCTTTCCAGTCAATCGTAGGATAGGCAACATTGTGAGCATTGAAATTTCCGGTTGCACCACCAAATTTTCCACTGTGAGGCACGGCTTTCAATTGCTCAAGCTGCGTATTCAGGCGATTTACGAAAACCATTATTTCTTTGCCAAGACGAGTAGGCGACGCAGGCTGACCGTGCGTTTTGGCAAGCATCGAAACATCGCGCCATTCATCGGCTTTGTAGCTTAATTCCTTGATTAAGAGTTCCATCTCCGGCAGATAAACATTTTCAAGCGCTTCTTTTACAGAAAGTGGAACGGAAGTATTATTAATATCTTGCGAAGTCAATCCAAAATGGATAAACTCCTTGTATTCATCTAGTTGAAGTCTGTGAAATTTATCTTTCAGAAAATATTCCACCGCTTTTACGTCGTGATTGGTCACTTGCTCTATTTCTTTCACTTGCTGAGCATCGGTTTCGCTAAAATTGGTGTAAATTTCACGCAATTTTGGAAAAACAGTAGCAGAAACCGTTTCGAGCTGCTTCAGCGGAATTTCACAAAGTGAAATAAAGTATTCCACTTCTACCAAAACCCGGTAGCGGATAAGTGCAAACTCTGAAAAATAGCGGGAATAAGTTTCTGTTTTTGCGTGGTAACGCCCATCAACAGGGGAAACTGCGTTCAGTGAAGTTAGTGACATAGTAAGAATGTTTTCTGTGATAAAATGAATAAAAAAACAAGTTACAAAGGTAATCATTTTTGATAAAACCGAAAATTTATACCTGCTGCTTGTAGCATTTGATTTAAATAATTAACTTTGTTTGTTCTAACAGAATTTCAAAAAAATATGAAGTACATAAAGATACACAAAGAAGGTAAATGGATAATTGCATTTACGCTTTTATTGTTATTTGCTATCAATATTGTGGTTTATTTGCAGTTTCCAAAGCCAATTTTAGCTGTAAATGTGATTGGTTCGGCGTTTCTTTTTGTGTTTGTTATGTTTTTCTTCAGAAATCCGAGCCGTGTGGTGGAAATTGACGATCCAAGTTTGATTGTTGCACCGGCAGATGGAACAGTCGTTGTAGTTGAGCCAACGGAAGAACACGAATATTTCGGCGATAAACGCATTCAGGTATCAATTTTTATGTCCGTGTTCAATGTGCATGCCAACTGGGTTCCGATAGGTGGAAAAATCTTGAAAGTAGAGCATCATGACGGCAATCACCGCGTGGCGTATTCTCCGAAAGCGAGTATTGACAATGAACGCTCAACCATCGTGATAGAAACGCCGGCTAAAACGCAAATTTTGATGCGACAAATAGCGGGTGCTTTGGCGAGGCGAATTGTAACCTATGCCAAAAAAGGTAAAACGTACCACCTAAACGAGCAAATTGGGTTTATAAAATTCGGTTCGCGCGTGGATTTATTTTTGCCTTTGGATGCGGAAATTTTTGTGGCAATCGGCGAATCAACTACCGGAAATGAAACAATAATAGCTCGGCTTAACGAGTAAAAATCAGCAACAATGACCCTTAGCGAAGCTCAAAAGCAAGTTGACGAGTGGATTAAAACCTACGGCGTAAGATATTTCAGCGAACTGACCAATATGGCGATTTTAACCGAAGAAGTGGGTGAGTTAGCACGGATTATTGCTCGAAAATATGGCGACCAATCCTTCAAGAAATCGGATGAAAATGCCAATCTTGCTGATGAAATGGCCGATGTTTTGTGGGTTTTGATGTGCCTGGCAAATCAAACTGGCGTGGATTTAACCGAAGCATTGGAAAAAAATATTGAGAAAAAAACGAAACGAGATAGCACTCGGCATATTGAAAACGAGAAACTAAAATAAATACTCATTTTTCCCAAAAAACGAAAAGATTACTCTAAAAATAAAGATAAAAATGGCAACAAAATTTGAAGAATTATTCAAAACATACAACTGCGATGCACTTACAGACGAACAAGTGAAATCTGCGGTGGAAAAAATTGTATCCGAAAGATTTGAAGAAAACAACAAAGTTGAAGTGTGGAAAAAATGCTTTAGTTTCATCGACCTTACATCGCTGAAAGAGACTGATACAGAGGAAGAAATACGTACGATGGTGCAAAAAGTGAACGAATTTGACGAGCATTTTCCGGATGTACCGGGCGTGGGTGCAATCTGCGTTTTCCCTTCGATGGTAAGCACCGTGAAAGATACGCTGACAGAACCAATCGGCATTGCATCGGTGGCAGCAGGATTTCCTGCATCACAGACTTTTATAGAAGTAAAAATAGCCGAAACATCTTTGTGTGTGCGGGAAGGTGCAACTGAAATTGATGTGGTTATTTCCGTTGGAAAATTTCTGGAAGGCAAGGTGGAAGAAGTTTATGAAGAATTGACCGAAATTAAATCGGCTTGTAAATCGGCTCATTTGAAAGTGATTTTGGAAACTGGTGCGCTGAAAAATGCTGCGAATATCCGCAAAGTATCTATTCTGGCAATGCAGGCCGGTGCTGATTTTATCAAAACTTCTACCGGAAAAATTCCAGTGGCTGCTACGCCTGAGGCAACTTATATAATGTGTTCAGCCATCAAAGATTGGTATGAAAAAACCGGCATAAAAGTGGGTTACAAGCCAGCAGGCGGCATTGCAAGTACAGAAGATGCCGTAAAACATTACTCGATAGTGAAGGAAATTCTTGGCGAAGATTGGCTGAATAATACAATGTTTCGTATCGGGGCGAGTAGCTTGGCAAATAAGCTGCTAACCACCATTCAAGGCGAAACAGTCAGCTATTTTTAGATAAATACTAACAAAAATATTTCAAAAGGACACAAGCGAAACTTGATGTCCTTTTTTATTCGATTTTGAATTTTATGTTAGCCGAATTTCCATTCTCATCCACCACGGTAAGAATGTGATTTCCTTTTGAAGGCTGAATTTCCATCTTGTGAATATCGGACGTTTCGCCCAAAAATTCATTTTCCAAATGCCAAAAAACTTTCGTTCCCGGATTTCTGTGAGCCAGTTCGAAAACGGCTTTTCCTGCAGTGCCATCCAATTGTTTGGGTAGTTTAATAACCGCATTTGGATAAGGATAAATAAATTGCATAATCTGTGACTGTGCTGCTTGCAGGCATTCGGGCGAAAATGGCGGCAACGAGCGATAATTCGGATGATGCTGCTTATAGTACCATTCCCACGAAGGTGGAAGTACAAAAATGGAAAGCGGCTTTATGCCTCTGCTTCCGGCGCATTGCTCGTACACCTGATACTGTTCATCATCGGAAACGTGGATGATTTTATGAAAATCGCAAACTTTTCCTTGAGCGGCTTTCGGCGGTGCCAAGATTGTATCAGTCGCAGTTTCAGGACAGTTCGGCCCTTTTAGCAAACCGCTTTCGCTGCAAATTTCCATTTCTCGTAAATCCAGATATGGCGGCTCAAACCAATTCGTTGCGGGCAGCAGGTTGAACAAATCAAACATAACTTGTGCCGAAGTGCGTGCTCCGGTCAGTCCGGGACGACCTTCGCCGCTCGCATTTCCTGTCCACACAGCAACTAAATATTTTGGCGTTACGCCGATAGCCCAACCATCCCGAAAACCGAAACTTGTCCCGGTTTTCCAAGCTATTTTTCGCATTGAAGGGATAAATTGCCAGTCAATTTCTTCAGGGCGATTGACGTTGGTCAATGCTTCCAGCGTGAGATAAGCCGCACCGGCATGGAAAATTGGATGGGATGTTTTTGGCGCTTTCTGTTCAGAACTTCGCGTGTAGCTAAAATCCTTTTTTTCAAAATATTCCTGCGATTGACTGAACTGATTTACCGTTCGTGCCAGATAAGAAAATCCATTCGCAACTTCCCATAATTTACCTTCCGCACCGCCTAAAATGAGCGAAAGTCCATAGTAATCAGCCGATTTTGTAAGCGTAGTCAAACCGGTTTTTTTCAGTAAATCGTAGAATTTTGGGACGCTGTATTTTCGCAAAGAAACTACCCAAGGCACATTCAGTGAGCGTGCCAACGCTTCGTCGGCTGGGCAGGCACCATCGTATTGCAGACTGAAATTTTTCGGCGAAAATCCATTGATATTGATGGGAATATCGGGAATAAGTTCGGTCGGCATTAGCAGTCCTTCCTGCAACATCGCGCAGTAAAGAAATGGCTTGAGAATGCTGCCTGTGCTGCGTGGTGACTGAATAACATCGACTTGATTGGCGGCCGTGGATTTTTGAAAATCGACATTTCCGCTGTAAGTAAGCACTTCGTTTTTTTCAATATCCACAATCAAAGCTGCCAGATTGAAAATGCCATTTTGAGAAAATTCTGCATTCCAGCGTTTGAGAACCTCGTCGGCCTGAATTTGCAATTGTTTATCGATGCTCGAAACGGCGTGCGTGCCCGGTTGGGAAATGTAAAACTGAGTGACCAAATGCGGTGCAATCTGCGGCAGAGCGTGTGGTGCAGCCGGTAGTGGTTCGGAAATGGCGAGCTGGTAATTCGTTTCGTCTAATATTTTATCAGTGAAAAGTTTCTTTAGCAATCGATTTCGTTTGTTGATAAGTGCATCTCGGTTTCTGCCAAAGTGCATCAGCGAAGGCGAATTGGGCAAAACCGCAAGAGTAGCTGCTTCTGCCCACGAAAGCGATGCGGCATTGTGTCCGAAGTAGCGCCACGCCGCAGCATCAATTCCGACCACATTCCCGCCCATCGGTGCATGAGATGCGTACATTGCCAGAATTTCTTTTTTTGAAAATGAAATTTCGAGCCGAGTTGCCAAAATAATTTCGATAAATTTCTCGAAAAAAGTGCGTTTATTTTGCCGCATCAGCCGAATGGTTTGCATTGTCAGCGTACTGCCACCGCTCACAATTCGCTTATTTTGAATATTTTGCTTTGCGGCACGCGCAATGGAAAACGGATTGAAACCCAGATGACGGTAAAAATTTCGGTCCTCATACTGAATGAGACAGATTTTATAATTTTCAGGTACGCTGTCCGTAGGTGGAAATCGCCATTGTCCATCTTCCGAAATCCTTGCACCCAATAATTCGCCGTTTCGGTCAGATACTAACGTACTGTATGGCTTGTCAAACAAAGGTTTCGGCAATGAAAAGGCGTACCAAATCAATAGGAAAAAAATTACCAGAATGGTAATTTTTTTCCATAATGACAAGGATTGAAAATAAGTAAATATTTTAATGAAAAAAGGTTTCATTATTCCACATTCACCCACATTCCGCTGTTTCGGGCTTGTTCGTTCGGGGCGTACATTGCCTGGCACGAAGTTGGCGGTAGATAATACGAGCCT
Source organism: uncultured Paludibacter sp. (assembly GCA_964498765.1). Lineage (GTDB taxonomy): Bacteria > Bacteroidota > Bacteroidia > Bacteroidales > Paludibacteraceae > UPXZ01. Next base: position 26,328 of record CAZCIU010000024.1, read on the forward strand.
CGATATGCCGCTTGCAGACGCACGTTGAATGATTTCGTCTGACCTGCACCAAGGTTGAAATAGGTCAAAACCCGATCGTCGCGAATGTCGCGGTAATTGTAATTCGTGTTGCCCGAATTGCCGTTCGCATTCATCACTCGTTCATTGAAAATTTCCCATCCGGAAGGGAATATTTGTACCAAAGCAAGGTCTGTAAATGCCTGCTCGTCGCCATTCTGAACGGTAACGTGAGCTGTAAATTCCTGCCCTTGTTTCATTGATTTCACATCTACCGGATTACCAATTTTGTCGGTGTATCTCACTGACAGTTTGAAAGATGCCGAGGTCGGTCCGCCAAGAATTTCCAATGGTTGCGTGCGAACGGTCAGGCGAGCGTACACCTTCGCTTTCCCTTTGTTGGAAATAGTTACAGACTGCTTTTCGATCGGTTTTAGATTAAGCTGATGGAAGGCTTGCGGCGTGTTTATCGCATCCATTTTCTTGCCGTTAGCAGTCCAATTTACATCAATATTTCCTTTGCCCATTTTCTCAGCTAATTTTTGCATTGCCACTAATCCGAATGCTGCCGTTTGCGTAGAAACATACTCACCTGAAAGTGCTTCAGCTACGGAACTTGCCAGGGAGAATGCTTTTTCGGTTTGTCCGAGCAGCAGATACGTTTCCATCATCATCGCTTGGTCGCGAGCCGGCGAACCGTAAGTATCATTGTTGAATGTGTAATTCTCAACGGCTGTACTTGTATTGAAAATCAGTTCATTTGCAACGTCCTTTTTCCCGGCTAAAGCGTAAGCAGACGCCAATTGCCAGCGAGCTTGCGTGCTTAGCTCTTTCATTTCCCGAAGTCGGTTCATCGCACCCATTTCCGCTTTTTGGTTTAGTGCCAGTGTGTAAAGTCGGTATGCTTGCTGCAATTCCACCATCGACAAGCTATAATAATGGCGATGAGGATTGGTTGCAGACCAGTTGCGAGCCATGTTTTGCTGAAACTGAAGCCATTTTGAAAGTACATTTTCAGACACTTCATAGCCTTTGTTTTTGGCTTCGGTCAAGAAATGTCCGGCGTAGCTGCTCACCCATTCCGACGTGTACGTATCACTGCTCCAGTAGGAAAATCCGCCATCGGGTAGTTGCCTTGAAGCCACTACGCGGATAATTTCTGCCAGTTTTTCGGCGTTAAATTTTTTCTCGTCATCGGTTTGTTGTACAAAATCATTGATGAATAGCAACGGAAAACCTTGCGACGTAATCTGCTCGGTACAAGCGTGTGGATAATTGAGTAAGAATTGCAGATTTTTATTAAAATTCACGCTCGGCAGTCGGGAAAGTTCCAGTTTCGCCCAGTCGTTTGCACCAATATTTTCCGAAGTCAAAGCCAAAGTTGCATTTCCATTCGCCTCAATCAGAGCCGATTGTGTGAAAATGACAGGCGGATTTGGATTGCGAATGCCGATGTCAATCGTTTCAGTGAATGTTTCGCCGTTGCCGGATGTTTTGATGATGATTTGTTCTTCTCCGATTTTCTTGTCTGCTTTCAGTTTGAAATAGACAATTTTATCTCCGGGTTTATCGAATGAAACCGCTTGCGATGTGCCGTTTAAGGATTTAAGCAAACCTTTGGTCTGAATTGAAACCGTGGCATTTTTCACTTTATTATCCATCACAAATACATTCACAGGCAGATAAACTTCTTCGTTTGGCCCCATTACGCGTGGCAATGTGCTCAAAGTCATCACGGAATTGCGGACTTGCACCGTTTTTTCGGCACTTCCGTAAGCTCCGTTTCCGCCCGCCACAATCATCGTTCGCACCGAGCCGACATAAGCAGGAAGTTTGATTTTATGCGACTTGGTTTCACCGCTTTTCAGCGTAAATGGTCCTAAGAACTTCACAACAGGTTTGAAGCGATTGACTTTGTCACTCGAAGCCTTCAAAGCTTCGTCGCCACCGATGCTCAGCAGTGGGCCGAACATTCCCGTGTTTGCTCCTAATACACGGTCAAATAAATCCCAGGTTCGCACACCGAGTGCTTCGCGAGCGTAGAATTCATTCCAAGCATTGGGCGTTTTGAATGCCGTCAAATCCAGCAAACCATCATCCACGATGGCAAGCGTGTAAGTCATTGTTTTTTTTGATTTTTCGGATACAGAAACAGTAAATTCCTTCTCCGGACGAAGCTCGTTTGGCATCGAAATGACCGGATTGAGTATGCTTTCCTTATTTTCAACTTCCACGTTTACAACACCATACATCCGAATGGGCAGGTCGTTGGATTTTTGTGCGTGCGGCTGAAGCAGCGTAGCGAAAACGTAGAAATTCGGGTTCATTTCTTCCGTAACTTTGAAAGAATATTGCGTATCTGAATTTGCCGATGTTTTGATCCACTCACGCTGAATGATGCTAGAACCATTTTCGATGCTTATCAGCACGCGTCCATCAGAACTTTTCGGAATGGTTACTGTGGCTTTTTCTCCCACGGAATACGTGGATTTATCCGTTGAGAATGAAAGCATTATTAGTCCGTTCGGGTCGGATTTGTTGGATCGTCCGCGACTGGCAGGCCAATCCACGTAGAAAATCGAGCCTGTGGTGTGACCACTTTCGGTGTCTTTTGCCAAAATTAAATAACGTCCCCAGTCGGGATAATCCACGCGGAAATTCACTTTCCCGCTGCCGTTTGCAGTGGTGATGCTTCCGTTTGCCAAAGGACGCACGGCGGTATTATTAATATACGAGCCTAAATCTTCTTCCGTGCTGCTCCACCACCAGCTCCAATCGAGTTTATAGATTTTAAAATCAACGTTTCTGCTTAGTTTTTTACCGTTTGCATTGAGTGAAACGACATCAAAAACCAAATTTTTATCCGTTTCCAAAAACTCGTTTTTCTTGCTCGCAGGCGTTTTTATACCTACATAAGCCGAATAAGGCGAGTAGTAAACGGTTTGAGTGTAGAAACTCATATCGCCGCCTGTTTCGTACACGCGTGATAAAATGCTGCCTCGTAGCATTCCAGGTGCCATTTCCGCCACGGGGATTTTGGAATTAATTCCTGCCACGCCGGACTGATTAAGCACACCGTCAAAAACCGTGTGTTTGTTAGTTTCAAAACTGACAAGCGGATTGTTAAAACTGTAATTTGTGTAGCCTTTGAACGGATTTTCAGTTCGGGAAAGTGAAAGTTCCACATCAGCTTTCAGATTGGAAGCAGGTGCGCCGTGCAGCCATTGCGAAGTGAGTGTGCCGGAAAAAATGCCTTTGCTCGCATCAACGATGGTGTCGGTTTCCAGACGCACTTTCAGTCGGTTTGGCTTAATGGTTTCTACCCGAAGACCTTTGTAAAAATGCGTGCCGCCCACTTTCACGTAAGCTTGCCAAGTTCCGGTTTGTGCGGAAGGGCTAATCGGAATATCAAAGGTGTAAAATCCGTTTGTGCCGTTAGTTTTTACCTGACGATTGTAAAATTGGCGTGTCGGCGTGAAAACTTCCAGCGAAACTGGATGCCCTTTGGGTAATTTTTGTGTTTTATCTTCCAGAATAAACGTAAGATGCACCGTGTCGCCCGGTCGCCAAATGCCGCGTTCGCCGTAGATGTAGCCTTTCAGTCCTTTTTGGATTTCCTTGCCGCTCACATCAAAATTGCTCAGCGAGAGCGAAGCTTCATCTTTCACTTCCAGGTAGCCGATATCTTTGCCTTTGGCAACGGTAACTACGAAAGGTTTTGATTTTCCGTACTCGATTTCAGCAAATCCGCTGCCGTCCGTTTTTGTATTACCAATTTCCTGCAGTTGATAATTATAAACCTTCACCGTAGCTCCCGAAATGGGTTCGGTGCTGAGAATGTCCGTAGCGGCAACCGTGAGTTTTCCGTCGTTTCCGCCTTTGGCAATCAGCCCAATGTTTGACGCCATTACCATCGTTTCCACTTTTCGGTTGCGATTTAAATAGTAAGATTGTGTGCAAGGGTCGTCGCGGTCTTCCCAGTTGTAATTATCCCAATCATATTCTTCGTAATAATCGGCGTAAGGCTCATCCCAGCTGCTTTCATCTTCGGGCGAAATTTCATTATCAGAAAATCGGTTCATCGACACATTCTCAGGAATGACAGGTGCTGCACCACCACAGCGATAGAGCGAGTAATCTTGCTGCATTGTCAGTTGCACGATGTAAAATGCGCCCGGATCTTTTTTTATCATTGGTGCCAAATCTATGGAAAAATTATTCCATCTGCTCAAATCCAGAGACTTATCTTCATCCAAGCGGATGCGGGTTTTCTTTACCAAGCGACCGAAACGACGAATTTCGTTCTGCGAATTGCTGCTCAGCGAGTTGGCTTGCAGGAAATAAAGAATGTTATTTTGGTAAATTTTTATCACTTTTACATCTACTGCCCAGAGATTTACAGCTTTGAATGGTAGAACCAGTTGCTCGGAATTTGGCAGAATATTTCCGTTTTTCTCAAAAGAAATTTCCGGTTTGGTGGCTGTAATGCTTAGATTGTAAGTATAAGATTTGTCTAATTTCAGTCCCGCAATGCTCTGAATTCCCTGATTTATCTGAATGTTCAGTGTGTTTTCACGCATTTTTTCGGGATAAATTTTAATCACATTTTTATCAATCTGAAATGTGAAATTATTTATCTCCGGAATGGATATAAGCCCCGTGATGTCTTGCGTTTGTGAAATCGGATCGGTGAATGTAATGCGGATGTGCGGGTCTTTTTGCTGCACTTCGCGCACATCAAAGACGGCAAAATGCGTGGTAGAAAGCGGCGGCAGCTCTATTTTATGGTTAGTAGAGCCTTTCGCACCGATGGGTGAGCCGTCCACTTCCATAAAAAATTCCTGTGTCTTATCAGTTCGCAGCAGACTGTCGATTGACACCCGGAATTCTGTTGGATTAATTTGCTTAACGTGAATTTTTGCTTCTGGGTTGGCGTATTTTAATTTCAACATACCCATCACAAAATCCTGCGAGGATGCATTGGCCAGCAAAATGTCCATTTGCACCGAATTCCATTTCAAATCGGACGAATTCATCGGCGAGTAGGGCAGGGTATTTACAGAATATCGCTGCTCGTTTACACGAATGTCAAAGCTGAATGTTTTGAATTTTTTTTCTACCTGAAGGACTTTATTCAAGTGAAAATTGGCTTTGTAATGCTTACCGGGCTTTAATTCTCCGGCATCAGGCACAAATCGGACGGTGTTGGGATTGACCCAAAAGGTTTTCCCTTTTATCGAAGGTGAAAACGAAAAAAGTGGTTCTTTTACTTCGGCATTCAGCTCCACGGCGGGCATATCTTGAGCCAGCTCTACCTGAATAAATGCATCGGGCGAGATGTTTCCGTAGGTAAATGCGTTGATGTAGCGTGCAAATTCGGGGTCGATTTCGGAAATTTTCTTACTGCACGACTGAAAGGATACGATGATTAGTCCCAGGGCAAGAATGATTGCTGTGGAATACGAAATTAGTTTTCTCATAATGTCGTAATTAATGGGTTAAAATGCTGAAAATCTATGCTTGTAAAGGTAGTCAGATTTTAGTATAAAGAAAAGAAAAAAGGCAATATTATGAATAAATATTTATAACAATAACTCTTGCTAGATGTCCCAAAATTTAGCAAAAATAGTCAAATTGATAAATTTTGATATTTAATTGTCTATACGTAAATCATCTTTTTTGTCATTCCGCCGTCTATTACGAAGTTTTCGCCGTTGATAAAGTCGTTTTTCTCCTCACACAGAAAAAGGCACATCCGGGCAATATCGTCCGGTTTGCCCACTCTGCCCGATGGATGCTGCTCGTGGTCGGCTGCTGAAAGCTCGTCGTAGTGATAGTTTTCAATCCAGCCGGGCGAAATGGAATTGACCGTAATGTGATATTTACTTAGCGATATAGCCAAAGCGTGCGTAAGCGAATAAATGCCGCCTTTGGATGCGGAATAGGCTTCCGTGCCGGCTTCGCTCATCAGGTAACGGGTGGAGCTGAAATTGATAATGCGACCGTAGGGATTTTTTTCGCTCTGATTTTCTCTGTGAATGGCTAACAATCGGGAAGTTATAAACGCTGAGCGTAAATTGATGTTCAGCGTTTGTTCAAAATCTTCCACGCTTATTTCTGTGATTGGCTTAAAGTTTCCCACACCTACATTGTTGATTATCACATCAATGTCGCCCCATTTTTTCAAAAGTGAAAGAACACAGTTTTCCAATTCGTTCTTATTTCCGGCATCCACCGAGAAAAATTCTCCTCCGCTTGATTTTTGTAAATCAAAGCCAGCCGTATCATCAATATCGCAAAATGCAACTTGATGATTTGCTGCTGAAAATGCTTCTACCAAAGCTTTTCCGATGCCTTTGGCTCCGCCGGTAATAAAAACTCGTTTGCTCATTTTACAGGTGTTTTTTCAATTCCTTTACCCAAACTTTGTAGCCTTCTTCGCTCAAATGCAAACCATCGTAAGTGTAGGCAGCTTTGAGAGTATCGGTGTTTTTCTCCACAAAATGCGGATACAAGTTGATAAAAGTCACATTGTACTTTTGTGCCAGTTTTTTAATCATTTTGTTGGCGTCAATGACCGTCTGCGTCTTGTTTTCCAGCCGTTTGTTCTGACCGCGTTTGGATTGATCGAAAGGCAAAATGCTTTGTAAATAAATCTTGGTGTTGGGTGACTTTTGCTTAAATTCTTTCACGATTTTTTCAATATTCCCAACAATTGTATCGTTTGGAATTTCTCGCGAAATATCATTTATCCCGATAAGAATAAACAGTTTTTGAGGTTTGCCTCGCACGATGGAATTAGTTCTATCCGCCAGTCCTTCGGCAATGTCGCCACTGATACCACGATTGCGAACATTGGTCATTCCAAGCAACGAATTCCAATCACGTCCGCCTTCTGTAATACTATTTCCAAGCATAATGATGTCGTTGGGCGTAATCGGAGGTTCGTTGGTAAATAGCTGAACACGATTATAATAATGATCTGAATATTTGCGAGTTGGCTCGGAAGTGGGCTGATTTGTAGTATCAGAATTATTCTGAGAAA
>CAZCIU010000024.1:33469-36243 GCA_964498765.1 uncultured Paludibacter sp.
GGCTGATAATCGGTGTGAGCCATTCCAAGCACATCAAAGATATTTTTCTTCGAAAATTCTTGAAGACTTTGCTTGGATATGATTTCGACAATTCGTTGCAAAGTGATGAAATTCAAACAACTGTACTGCATGTTAGTCAGCGGTTCAAATTCACGTTTGCAAGTAGCGATGTAATTAATCAGTCCATCCGGATTGGGTGCGCCGATTTGTTTTTCAAGGGTCTCCACGGGAGCGTAAGACGGCAATCCCGAAGTATGCGTAAGCAAGTCCACCACGCGAATATCGATGGTTTTTCCATCGGCCGTTTTCCAGCCTTGGAAGTTAGGAATAAACAGATTGACTTTGTCCATCAATCGTAACTGACCACGCTCAATCAAAATCATCGCCGAAGTGGCTGTGGCAACCGGTTTTGTCAGCGAAGCCAAATCAAAAACGGTATTCACATCCATTTTTACGGTGTTTGGATAGACTTCTTTATTGCCGTAAGCCTTTAAGTAAGCCATTTTGCCGTCTTTTACCACCGCCAAAACTGCTCCCGGAATTTCTTTATCCGAAATAGCTTTCTCAATAATTTCATCCGCATACTTCAAATGCTTTGAACTCATTCCCACGCTTTCTGGCGAAGCCTTGAGAAGTTGCTGTGCGTTGGCATTGCAAGCGCAAAGTAAAAATGAGAAAGCAATAAAAAGCCCTTTAATGCTTTGCACAGGAAGTCTTTGCGAATTTCTTCTAAAAATTCTGTTTTTTGAAAAGATGTTCATCATAATGATTTTAATTACGAGCGTCCTTAAAATTAGCCTTGTGGTGGATTTAGCGAGCCGTTGTTATATGCATCCACAGCTTTTTTCACCGAGCCATGCATGAGCAAAAGCGCTTTGGCTTTGGAGTAGGAAAGTCCCAACTCCTCCACAATCATGCGGGTTCCGCGATCCACCAGTTTCTGATTACTCAACTGCATATTGACCATTTTATTGCCTTTTACACGGCCTAATTTTATCATCACCGAAGTGGTAATCATGTTCAAAACCAACTTTTGCGCCGTGCCGGATTTCATGCGCGAACTTCCCGTCACGTACTCCGGTCCAACGATGGTTTCGATGGCTATGTCGGCTTCTTTTGCCATCGGCGAACCGGGATTACTTGTGATACAGGCGGTCAGAATGCCATTTTTACGGGCTTCTTGAAGTGCTCCGATTACATAAGGCGTGGTGCCGGACGCGGCGATGCCGATTACTGTATCGTTTTTATCGATGTGATGTTCAAGCAATTCCTGCCAGCCGATGCTTGTGTTGTCCTCGGCATTTTCCACGGGATTGCGAAGGGCGGTATCACCTCCGGCAATCAGTCCGATTACCAGCGTAGGTGGCATCCCGAAAGTCGGAGGAATTTCTGATGCGTCCAGCACGCCAAGGCGACCACTTGTGCCGGCGCCCATGTAGAAAATCCGTCCGCCCTTTTTCATCCGAGGGACAATTTGCTCCACTAATTTTTCAATTTTTGGGATGTTTTTTTGAACAGCCAAAGCAATTTTTTGATCTTCGGTGTTAATATCTTCCAGAATTTCCCGAACTGATTTTTTATCTAAATCGTTGTAGAGCGATGTTTGCTCTGATATTTTAATGAATTCCATAAGAATACGAATTACACGAATTTTAGTTAACAAGTTGACAAGTAAACGAGTAAACTGAAATACAGATATTTAAAAAATATGAGATTAACTTTTCTAATTTCTAATTTCTGACTTCTGATTTCTAACTTTTATCTCCCATCTCCCATCTTCCATCTTACAATATCATATCCGCCACGCTGTGATACTTAATCAAGCCTTCCATCGGGCTTTGAATGATTTTTCCGGGTTTCATGTTCATGGCTTCTACGGCTTCTTTCAGCATATCCTGATAGTGAAATGCCACCGATCCCACGAAATGAATGGGCAGTTTATCGTGATTTTTGTACTGCATCACGTTGCGTTTCAGGAATGATTTGAAGCTATTCACCACCAAATCGTGAATGCTTGGATCATCCAAATTCTCTGAAATAAAAGGTGAAAAGCTTGCTAAAAAGCGGTTTGGAAATGGTTTCCGATACACTCTGTCAATAATATCACCTACGGTCAGATTGAATTTAGAAAGGAATTTTTCTTTCAATCCGGGTGTCAGTTGATTTTTCAAAAGATTGCTTACCAGCAATTTTCCCAAAACGGCGCCACTACCTTCGTCACCCAGAATAAATCCGAGCGGAGAAACGTTGTCCACGATATTTCTGCCATCGTAATAGCATGAGTTTGAGCCGGTTCCCATGATGCACGCGATGCCGGGCATATACCCGCAAAGCCCGCGAGCTGCCGCCAGCATATCGGTACTGACCTCGACTTCTTTGCGCACGTTGATGTTTTTTTGAATAGCACGTTTTACGATTTCCACTTTGTCGAAAGTGCAACCTGCACCGTAGAAATAAACTGCGTCAAAGTCCTGTGTATCAAGCTGTAAAATCAGCGTTGTCTCGATTTCATTACTAATTTCTTCTTCCGACTGAAAGAACGGGTTTATCCCTTTGGTAAGCACGCGCTTCACCAATTTTCCATTATCTACTACGCTCCAATCCGTTTTGGTAGAGCCACTGTCTGCGATTAAGATCATAATTCTTGAAGTTGGGAGTTGGGAGTTGGGAGAAAGGAGAAATTCCATCTACTATCTACCGGCTTCCATCTCCTTGATTTATAATTTTATATATATTTTTTTCTTGTACAAATAATACCCAAAAATCCAGTTGAA
>CAZCIU010000025.1:0-30517 GCA_964498765.1 uncultured Paludibacter sp.
AGTTAATTTTATATCTGTTGTTTTTATAGTTCCACCATGTAGTAGTAGCAGCAGAAGTAATGGTAATACCACGTTCTTGCTCTTGTGCCATCCAGTCCATAGTAGCTGTACCATCGTGCGTTTCACCGATTTTGTGGGTCAAACCCGTATAAAACAGGATACGCTCAGATGTTGTTGTTTTACCGGCATCAATGTGAGCCATGATACCGATATTCCTATGCAAACTTAAATCGTCTTTTGCCATTTTTGTTTCTTTCCGCTCGCTCAGATTGCTTATTAAAAATTTATACCTTAAGAGATTAATATGCTGAGAGAGTAATTTTAATTGTTTTAAATACCTTTTAGTTTTCATCGACCCGAAGTGAACTCCGACCCGACAAATAGTTTTTTGATTAATTAAAATCTAAAATGCGCAAACGCACGGTTAGCTTCGGCCATACGGTGCATATCTTCCTTGCGTTTGAATGCGCCACCTTGGCTGTTGAAAGCATCAATGATTTCGGCAGCCAATTTATCAGCCATCGAACGACCACCACGCTTACGTGCGTAAAGAATAAGATTTTTCATTGAAATAGATTCTTTCCTGTCTGGACGAATCTCTGTTGGAACCTGGAATGTAGCACCGCCGACACGACGAGATTTTACTTCCACTAACGGAGTGATATTTTCAAGAGCTTTCTTAAAAATTTCAAGGGGGGCTTTTTCTTCGTTTGGTAATTTAGTTTTTACCACATCCAAAGAATCATAAAAAATACCGAAAGCTATTGACTTTTTGCCATCGAACATCAAGTGGTTAACAAATTTTGTTACCATTGATTCATTAAAAACCGGATCAGGTAAAATGACCCTTTTTTTAGGTTTTGTCTTTCTCATTTTTGTAAAATTTCCGTTTTTGTTTTTTTGGTTGCTGTTAGTCTTACTTCAATGTCTTCTCTCAGACATTTACTCAACCCTCATCTGCTACCTTAAAACTCAAACAAGTTGTTTTAAACTTGATTTTGTTAATGTTTTGTTAGAATTTCCGAAGTATTCGGAACCTTCAATTCATCGAGGATGAATTATTTTTTCTTAGCTGTTGCTGCGGCTTGTCCCGGTTTTGGGCGTTTTGCACCGTATTTTGAGCGACGTTGAGTACGACCGTTTACACCGGCAGTATCCAAAGTTCCGCGAACCACGTGGTAACGTACACCTGGAAGGTCTTTAACACGACCGCCACGAACCATCACGATGGAGTGTTCCTGCAAGTTGTGTCCTTCTCCCGGAATGTAAGCATTCACCTCTTTTTGATTCGTCAAACGTACACGGGCCACTTTACGCATAGCTGAGTTAGGTTTTTTTGGCGTTGTAGTATATACACGAACACAAACTCCACGACGCTGAGGACAAGAATCCAAAGCAGGAGATTTGCTTTTATCCACAAGCACTTCTCTTCCTTTTCTAACTAATTGTTGAATTGTAGGCATTTCTTTTCAATGTTTGTTTAATAAATACTTATAAATTATCCATTTAGATTTTCTCCAAAATGGGTTGCAAAGGTACGAATAATTTTTTATTTGACAATGACACGCGTACTATTTTTTGAGAAAAATCCACCGTTTTCATTGAAATAGAGCAGAAAAATGCCGTTTAGAGGCAAAAAAATGGTTGCACTTCGTAGCGCAACCACTCATTTTATATTTATTTAACACTTCTCACTTTACAATCTTTCTGATTTCTATCTTTCCGTCCTTTTCAACTTGAAGAACATAAATTCCTTTTCTGGCAAGTGGAATAGACACTTGATCCGAACTCGATACAATATTATTATATAGTAACATTCCGGTCACGGAAAAAATGCGGATAGTTTCATTGCCTTGCAAATCAAAAATCGTCACATCCTTATCCGAAATAGCATAGCGATAGGCTGAATTTTTAAGATTTTGAGTACCGGAACGAATAGTATTTACCTCAATGGTTTCAGAAAAGTCCGAAACCACATCTCCATTCACAGCCTTTACCCGATAATAATATACGCTACTCTCAACCACTCCTTCCACGTGATAGCTTAGAGCCTGTACCGGTTGATTTTGCAAGTGATATTCTACGGCAATCTCACCATAAGTAATCTCTACGTCATCCAAGGAAAAATTCCCGGTCGATTTATTATATGTAAACCGAATAGCTGTGATTTGATCTTCGGCAGAAAGTTGATAAGACGGATAGTATTTTGAAGTATTCACGTATGTGATACTGTCAATCCGCTGCCAACCATTCACGCCTTCTCCTTCTACAATCATATATGAGCCCACTCCGCTTGAAGGGAATTTGTACATAAACATCAAATCCGTTATCGAGCCAGAGAAGGTTTTGGTCTTCAGCCAATCATTGTTGTTTTTAAACCCAACGGAAGGTGGATTTTCTCCCGAACTTGTAGTGGAAGTGTAATTGCTTACAGAACCAGTCCATCCTTGCGGCAAACCTCCGCCAGACGAAGTCACGTTGTCAAATGTTTCTTTTACATTAGAAACTCCATTGCCCACAACTTGAAAAACGTCCAATAAGTACGATGTAGCATAAGCTGTTTGTTCCCAGTTGGCCGTAAATGAAGTTGTGAAAACATCCGATGCCTCCAAAGCTACCGGTGCTTCAAGTCCATTTGTAGTAAATGATTGCGTATTTACAGAAGGAATTTGCTCCGCTCCCCGAACAGAAATTACGCCGTAAGTGTATTTTGTTCCGGGTGAAAGTTCTTCAACATCCATTTTGTTTCTATTTCCTGCAGATTTAACTTTGAAAATATAGTTTGAAATGCCGGGTAAATTCATTGAATGAGCAGCCATTTTATCAAACTGAGCAACTGGAAATTCGTTCCAATTATTCAAATCAAAACGATTGCTTGGATGCGTAATATCTGCTTTTCTCTTCAAAATCTTATCTTTTCCCCAATCATAATCAGCACCACCGTTAATCTCGCCAATCACATCAATCTGAATACCATTTCTGAACAAAGCCACAGCGTCATTTCCATTGAATGCACAGATCGAATCAGCAAACATATCTGCTTTCGATTTCAATGCATCGTTTACTGGTGGATTTGCCGAAAGTGGATCATATACAATCAGAAAAGTTTCGTTAGTTGGCAAGTAGCCGGATAGTTTTTGAGTTACCACAAAACCACCCGCTCCGTTAGTCTGCTTTTTAAGTGAATATTTTGATAAATCCACCGTTTCGCCGGTGCCGTTGTAAAGTTCGAGGGCTTTATCATTAGATGCGCCTTCGTAATAACCGGAAATAATCAAATCGCCTGCACGGTCATTTCCCTGGTACAAACTCACCAAATAATCGCTTGCAGCCGGATCTTCCAGCCAATGCAAACTTGCTCCAACCGGCGTTATATCAGTTGGTTCTGTAGTAATAAACTCTGATGTAGCAACAATTTTAAGTGGAATAAGTGTTTCTTCTTCCAAACCACCGCCACTAATAATTAATGTATCCAAAAACACACCAGCCGACAATGGTGTTGCTTGAACTTCAAGATTGTAACCTTCCAAGGCTTGAAATTGACTTAGCATATTTGAAGACACTGAAAAATAGGAATTTTCACGAGCAAAGCGCAAGTTCAACGATGAATTGATATTTATTCCTTGTAGTAAAATGGTTTGAGTTTTTACAATATTCTGAAAAACAGCTCCAAAATCCAAACTAAATTTTCTCCTTGGCGAAATGATAAAAGCACCTGTTTCTGCCGGATAAGAGAAAGGTTCCTCTTTTTTATTTCCCCAAATATGCTCTGCAATTTCAGGAAAATCGATAAATGGATTTCGATTGCCTTGAATGGCAAAAATCGCTTCGTTTCGCGCCAATTCTTTTTCACTTACCGGATCGGCACGATGCCATTTCAGCAACAAATCTGCCGCCCAAGGCTGCCAAGCCGGATACAACGTATTTGTGAGCATTGGCGAATTCCATAGCGGATATAAATCTTCATAGATAGTTGAAATATAGAAATAGGACCGAGCAAAGTCACCCTTAAATTCATCTGACGGCTCAAATGCCGTTCCGTTATATTCTGTTCCAAAAATATTTTCCCCAATAGTAGAAAACTGATTGTAATAAATGATGCTATAGCCAACTTCACCCAAGGGATGGTTGCTTTTAGCAGAATTGGTGCGGCTATCAGCCGGATAGAGATGAAATAAATCTTTGTAGGCTGTATTAGCATAACCTCCCCACCAGCTTTTCGGGAATGAATGCTCAATCGCCATGTCACTCACCGAGTTATAGCCATTGAACTGACGCACAACAGGCGAATACATATCTTTTACAGTATTGTCCGCGTTTCTATCTGTGCTGTAAAAACCCTGCCAGGTATAGCCTTCTCCACTTCCATAGTCTAGCACCGTGAGCGGCGATGAAATCTGATGAAGCGTAGTTTTCAGTTCAGCCTGCTTTTTGTCCCGAGCAAAGTAATAATAACCTGTTGGGATTGCCGCGTTTATTAGGCTGACAAAACTTATCAGCAGAATTAGCAGGAAACTACGTTGATTTATTTTTCTCATTTTATTTTGCTTTATCTTACTTACGCCATCTTTGGGTTAAATCTCCGAAAGCATCTATTCTTCTATCGCGGAAAAACGGCCACCACCTTCGCACAAGTTCAGTACGCTGCAAATCAAGATCGAAAACGACATTTTCATCTTTTTCATCGGATAATTGAAGCAGAATTTCACCTTGCTGTCCGGCAATAAAACTTGAACCCCAGAACTGAATTCCATTAGTTACGCCTGATGGATCCGGTTCGTAGCCTACCCGATTACAGGAAATTACAGGAATTCCATTAGCAACCGCATGCGAGCGTTGGATGGTAATCCAGGCGTTCCGTTGACGCTCTTTTTCTTCAGAAGTATCAGTACTTTCCCAACCGATAGCTGTAGGATAAATCAGCACTTCTGCACCTGCCAAAGCCATTAATCGGGCTGCTTCCGGATACCACTGATCCCAACAAATCAGCACTCCAAGTTTTCCAATAGACGTTTGAATAGGTTCAAAGCCCAAATCTCCGGGCGTAAAGTAGAATTTCTCGTAATAGGCCGGATCGTCCGGAATGTGCATTTTCCGATACATTCCGGCTATACTTCCGTCTTTTTCCATCACAACTGCCGTATTGTGAAACAGTCCTGGCGCACGTTTTTCAAACAAAGACAATACAATTACCAATCCTAATTCTTTGGCCAACGCTCCGAAACGTTCCGTAGATGGTCCCGGAATGGCTTCTGCTTGATCAAAAACCGAAACATCTTCCGTTTGACAAAAATACAGTCCGTTGTGAATTTCTTGTAAAACGACTAAGTCGGCTCCTTGTGCCGCAACTTCACGGATGTTTTTTTCTAATTTATTGATATTGGCCGGAATATCAGCGGTATTGGATTGCTGAATGATTGCTACTTTCATTGGTTGTTAGTAATTAGTTATTGAGTTATTGGTTATTGGTTAGTTTCGACGAGCTCAACTACCGGCTTTGATAATTGACAAGTTAACGACTAACTGTTGGTTATTGAGTTATTGGCAAATTAAAGTTGCTTTTTGACCTTTTTTCAAATCTAAACTGACCACTCCATTACTTGGAACGAGTTTTTTACCTTTATATAATATTGTAGAAACATTTTGCGGCACTTTAAGTTTGAATGTATTGGCTACTTCTGCACGAATAGTGATGGTTTCTACTTTTTTATTGGTCCATTTGGTGTCCACTTCTGCTCCACCACGTACGCGCAAGCCTTTGAAATCTCCGGTTTTCCACACATCCGGAAGTGCAGGAAGCAATTCAATGTGACCATCCTGACTTTGTATCAACATTTCAGCAATTCCGCTCGTTCCACCAAAGTTTCCATCAATCTGAAACGGCGGATGCGCACAAAACAGGTTTGGATAAGTTCCGCCACCATGTCCTGTGTATGTCGTCGCATCAATTTTAATGGATGGTTGCAATAAACTTTTCAGCAATTTGTATGCCCGATTGCCATCTTGCAGTCTTGCCCAGAAATTCACTTTCCAAGCACGCGACCAACCCGTTCCACCATCACCACGACGATTAAGCGTTTCCTTTGCGGCAGCAGCTAATTCCGGAGTAGTATTAGGTGAAATCTGATTGCTTGGATACAAACCGTACAAATGCGACACGTGACGGTGAGTTGGTTCTACTTCTTCGTAATCTTCCAGCCATTCCATCAAATAACCTTTTTCGCTGATCTGCATCGGTGGCAATTGCGGCAAAGTTTTACGGATTTTATCAACGGTTGGGTCATTTTCAATTCCCAGAATTTGCGCAGCAGAAAGCACATTGGTAAACAATTCAGTCATAATCTGCGTGTCCATTGTAGGTCCCATACAGACGTAAGCCGTTTGTGTAGAACCTACTTGTCTGAAGCCATTTTCCGGCGATGACGAAGGCGCAGTTACTAACCAACCATTTTTCGGTTCTTTGATAAGGGTAGAAAGGAAGAAATCAGCAGCACCTTTGAGCGTAGAATAAACAGACGCCAAATAAGCTTTGTCTTGCGTAAATGCGTAATGCTCCCAAAGATGCTCGCAAAGCCAGGCTCCGCCGGTAACCGTAGCACCCCAAGATGCGTGTTCGCCGGGTGCCGTAAATTTCCACGGATTGCTCATCATGTGGGCAGTCCAGCCTTCAGCACCGTAATATGTTTTGGCTGTTGCCGTACCGGACGGTACTAAGGATTTTGTAAATTCAATCAGCGGTTTATGAAGTTCTGAAAGGTTGCAAACTTCAGCCAGCCAATAATTCATCTGTACATTGATATTTAAGTGATAATCGCCGTTCCAAGGCGTTTGTACCGTATTCGCCCAAAGTCCTTGCAAGTTAAGCGGCATTGAGTTTTCATTTGTTCCACAAATCATCAAATACCTTCCAAATTGGAAATAAAGTGCCGCGAAAGACGGATCATCGTTCTTTTGGAAATCAGTCAATCGGCGGTCAGTAGCTGCATTTACATTCTGCTTACCGAGATTTAGCTCTACCCGATTGAATTTTTCCTGATATTCTTTGATGTGGCGTTTTTGTAATTTGGCGAACGAAGTTTTAGCTGCTTTTGCCATCAATTTATCAACCGTTGCCGTGTAGGATTTGTCCAACATATCAGTAGAAGTGGAAATCAAAATAATGGCTTCATTCGCATCGTTTATGCTGAGTTTTTTTCCATCGGAACTCAATTTTCCACCTTTATTAATTACGCGTATTTTTGTCAAAAAGCGAACGCCTTTCGTGGTATTGTAACCGTCGTTCAACTGTCCGGTCATTACAATTTCATTGTTTATTATCGCAATATCTGCTCGTTCCGGACGGCTCAGTTCCAAATCAAAACTAACTGATTTTTTGGCATTTGCTTTCAGTCGAATTGCCATCACATCATTTGCAAAAGAGGTGAAATACTCACGAGAATACTGCACATTTCCTTTTGAAAAATGAGTGGAAGCCACCGCATTGTTCAAACTCAAATTGCGGCTGTAATTCTGCACGGCTCCATCCGCAGTAAATTTTTGATGAATGTACAAATCGCCCAACATCTGAAAACATCCGTAAGGCACATTGTTGCCCGCACCAAATCCGGAACCTACGCCCTTACATTTAAAGTGCTTATACATTATGTTTTGCGCTTCTACGTTTTTGCCATTTAAGAGCAGTTCACGTATCTCAGGCAGGTATTTTATAGCATCAGGATTGAGCACGTCTTCTTCACTTCCCGACCACATCGTGATGTCGTTGAGAACGATATGCTCTTTTTCCACACCGCCGTCGGGCATCATACCGATGCGTCCGTTACCAAGTGGCAGCGTTTTTTCCCAAATATCTGCAGGCGTGTAATATTTGAGTTGTAAATCCTGATCTGTATTTGCTGATAGAAAGCTGAATGCTGTCGATGCAAAAATGCTTAATAGTAAAATGCGAAGTTTCATATTGTTGTATGTTTTGTTTATTCGAAGTTTGGGCGTTTCAATGTTTAAGTGTTCGGATGTTGAATGCTGGCCTACTGCTTACTACTTACCGCTCACGGCTGATCCACATTCACGCTGTTTTTTTCAGATAGTTCTAAGCGAATATCATTTTCAGCACTTAGTCCTTTTTCAAATTGATTATTTTCAATGCTGACATTCTTTACTTTTTCAAAAAAGAACGGGTGTTTATTCCAATGAAAAGCTTCAAATTCATTGTTGTGAGTGATTTTATTATTTCTGAAAATCAGTCCGTCGATGGATTTTGCATAGACCAGCGGTCGGTCAAAAGTTTCAAAGGTATTGTTTTCAATGACAACTCCAGAATGAAAATATTTTTGCTGATCTTTCAAATTCGGAATTTCCGGATAGATGGAAATTATCGCGTTGGTAAACTGATAATTAGCCGTTAGTGCGTTGATAAATTTATTATTGCGAATGATAACTTCGCGGCAAGCGCCGGTTTCATACCAACCATTGCAATCACCACAAAGCAGAATAGCTGTGCCGTGCGTGTGGTCAAATAGATTGTTTTCACAAATTACTCGTTTGGGCGTGCTAAAAAGTGCTCCACGAGCTCGATTGTTTCGGATAATATTGTCCGAGAAAATCACTTCGGGCGTCCACGTTAAATTCTCCACACCAAACTTTCCTTTTTCAGAAATTTCTGCCGGAAGCACTTTTGTAAAACTGATTTCAAATTCTTTCGCTCCAGACTCCGTTGGTTTATCCACCGCGCGAATTGATTTCACGGTGTTGATATGTGAACCGACCAGTTCCATTTTTTCACTTTCTACAAACTGAACGCTGTCGCCCGCTTCGCCCCACTTAAATCCATAAGCTTGCGGGTGCATATATCGCGCCCGAAGCGTGTGGTTATCCACTCGCTTCACAATTCTCAAGTACGTTCCATGAACATTGATGGCATCGTCAGCCATTCCTTCGTAAAGTCCGTTTTTAGAAATAACCACGCCTTTGCAAGCTGAAAAATGCGTTGCATCTGCCTGCGTGGTAAAGTAGCGAGGATCGTCATCACCTTTCAGGCAAACAGAAAATCCATCCAATGTGATATTCTCACTCATTTGAGCCAGCAGTCCCATTCCTTCCGCGTAATGAACTTTTACATTTTCAAAAACGGTATTGGTACATTCACTGACAAAAATCCCCGGTGTAGGTCTGTAATACGTACGAAGTGCGAAAACTTCATCCACTTCGGCGTTTTTCAAATCATCCCAATCGGTAAATCGAAACAGATTGGGTGCTATTTCTTCGGATTTCTTCGGATTAAAATTCACATCCCGACGAATGTAGGTGAGTCGTTTGTCGGGACGAAATGCCATGTACATGTGTGGTGTGGATGTCCATCCTTCACCCAGAATTACCAGTCTGTTATTTTCAATGCGGTAATTTCCCTGCGGATAAATTTCGGCGGTAAGTTCCTTTTTAGCTTTATCTACCGATTTCACTTTCAACTGACGAAAAGCAGGTAATTCAAAATCAATCGAGAGGTTTTTCAGGCTGATATTGCTTCCTTTCAAAATAGCGAAAGGTATCATCCGACCGTGAAAAATAAATTCCGAACCTTGTCCGTCGATGGTAATATTTTTCAAACCTTCCAGTGCGAAAGCTACTTTTTTCGTATTGTCCTGGTCGTGATTAGAGATGTAATATTCCCTTTCAAAAGCACCATCTTCATAGAAATGATAGGTTCCTTTGGGGAATTTTACAGTCAAAAGCGAAGTGTCCGTGCGTGCCTGAAGTTGCTCAATAAGCTTCAACACGTAAGGCGAAGTATTTTCCTTAGAATTGGGCTTGCCCTCAAATGACAGCGTAGATTTGCGCGAAGTGCAGCTAAACAACACCATGAGTATAATCACGAAACTTGAATATTTGTACATAGTAGCTGACTGGTTTTTGAAAATTAAAGCAATAAGACAAAGATACGGAATTTCATTGAAACAAAAAGCTTGCTGTGAAAATTCGCAGCAAGCTTTTCTTATTAGATTGGTGAAATACTATGGATAATGATGATTTATTATGGTCAATCAAAATTGATAGAATATACCATTATTTATCTGACAACGGTATAAACTTTATCATCCTATACTGTCCATAAATCCCGGCACCGGCTATGTATTGATATTTTTCATTAGAACTTATCGTAAATGACCGATGAAGATGTCCGGCAAAAATCCCAACTAATTTTTCAGTTTTCATTACTTCCTCGATAAATTTATAGGTATTTTTATCATTACCTGATTCGGGCCATCTTTCGCGTCTTTCTATTTTGTAATTATAGTCAATCGCCGCACCCCAATTAGGATCACCGCAACTTCCGTTGCCAATGCTTGGCATATAGATAGGAATATGAAGAAAAAGTGCTATCGGTTCTTTTCTCAAGACTTGTTTTTTGTAAAAATCTACCTGCTCTTGGCTGATTTGATAAGTAGAATTATCAATGGTAACGATGTTTACACCATTTATTAGCTCTGAAGAATACAACGGATTTTCACCTTTATATAATTTTCTCAGACGCTTTTCGATCCATTCATTTCGCAGGTTTTCTGCAGAACCCGGCATTCCTTCATAGTGCCAATCGTGATTTCCGGAAGTAAATATGTAAGGAATATTTGTATCTTGGAGTAATTTGTAAACCGCGTTGATAGCAGTTTCGGAAGGATAACTAAAAATATCACCCGATAGTGCTATACAATCTACTTTCTGTTCTTTAGCATACGCAATTAAAGAAGCAAATCCTTCAAACGACGATACTTTTTCCTTGGTTTTATAGTGCAAAACCGTAGGATTAGCTTCTCTCATTCTTTTACTGTAAACGTCAAATTCTCTGTCGCTTTCATTTTCATAGCTTATATGCGAATCTGCAATTTGCATGATAGTAAAACCTTTCTCTATGCCGGGTAACACAAAAGTCGCCTCCAATTCCGAACTATTACGCACACAATTCCATTTCTCTTTCTTAGGAAAAATAGTTAGAGAAGAGAGAGTTATAACAGCAACTGCACTGATAAAACAAATTATAAGAAAGGATTTTCGTTTCATTATTTTAAATTTGGGATTGCACTAAAAAACATAAAACTGCAAATCTTTGTATTTGCAGTTTTATGATTATTTCAATGAATGAAGATTAATTATTCAACATTTGTAGGACCTGTAGCAGCTTGAATTCCCCAACCCGGATTTTGATACACAACAGATGTTTCAAATTTAGTTGGATCTGAAGCTGTCAGACGGAATACATCCATTCCAATTGGCTCAAGATAGTGAGCAGGAGTAAACAAGAAACCGTTTTGAGAAGCAATCGTGTTGTTTACCGTAATTTTTTCGTAAGGAAGAATGTAGTTACTCAATTCAGGTGAAGACATATTACCTTTTGCTGGATCAACTTCGGTCAAATCCGCTAATTCTGCTTCATATACACTTCCCCAAAAACGCATACCTTCTACGCGATAAGGATTAGCTTTGAATTGGTCCATTGCACGCCAGCGTTTCAGGTCTTCCCAACGGAATGCTTCGGCAGCAAGCTCATTTCTACGCTCACGACGAATGTTGTACAATGTTGGATCTACCAAAACTCCATGTGAGTATGCAGCAAAGTCACCTTTTGCTTCTTCAGCCATTACAGTAGCTGCAATAGTTTTAGAAAAATCTTCATCCACTTTTGCTCTTTTGCGAAGCGCTTTCCAGTAAGAACTTGCTGTAGCATCAATGTTTTTGTTTTTCTCATAAGAAGCTTCCATGTAAATCAATAGCGCTTCAGCACCACGGAATACAATACCACCACTTGTTCCGGAATCGTGGTCTTGCGCCATTATCGGAGAGTAGTGTTTACCTTTCTTAATGATGAAACCTGTTACAGCCTGACTTCCGGCATCACCGAAAATAAAACGAATAGAAGACAAGTCCGGAGTTCCGTCTGCTTTGTAGAAGTTGATGTCGCCCGGTTTTTTGGTAAAAATCTGGATACGAGAATCTCTTCCTTCCAATGTTTTGTTTACACCTTCTTTTTCCCAATCAGGATTGTAACCTGAACCGGCAGCATAAATAGGCAATCCGTTTCTCATCAAGAATGAATTTACCATACCACGTGTCCAACCGGCTCCACCACCGTTTCTTTCCAGCTCCATTTGCAAGTTGTTAGTAACACCTGCAGCTTTGCTGAATGCTTTCCACATCAAAATTTCGCCGTAACCTTCCATATTCACATCACAGAACATGGTGTAGTACGGATTTATAGAATTCAAACTTACGTCCATTCCTTCTGCTTCATCCGTATTTTCTGCCAAAACACCCAACATTTTGTCACCCAACAATTTGGATGATTTCATGGCTTCTGTCAAGAAAAAGTCAATTTCAGAATCGATATTAAATCCTTGAATATCGGCAGGATTTCCCGGCCAACCGTTTCCACCCGGAACAAATGCAGTTCCCTTGTGGTATTTTTCCCAAGTTCCTTCAAACAAAGCAACACGTGCACGAAGCAAATGAGCTACGTTTTTAGAAATTCTGTTTTTACCATTTGGAGGAGTTTCCATCAAAAGCGGAATAGCTTTGTCCAAATCTTCCATGATAAAACGAGCTACTTTATTTCTTGGAGCACGTTTGCTAGCTTCAATCAATACCGGAGAATCGTCAGGTAAAACTGTAGTAACAATTGGGAAATCACCAAAAGTAACCAGTTTTTGGAAGTAATTATACGCTCTGATTACGTACATTTCACCAATGTAATGTTTCACATGATCTTGATTTCCGGAGATTTCCCCTTTATCGTATTTTGGTAAAACATTTTCGAAGAAGTAGTTCGCATTACGAATTCTTCCCCAGTCCCAGCCACCGTTTCCGGATGGAACTTTCTTTTGTCCTGGTTGCCAGAATGTAGGATAACCAGTTCCCGCTTGGTTGTCGGTATGATTATCTATTCCAAATAGATTGATACCATAGTTTCCTGTTACAGTAGTAAAAGGATAATCTCTGATGGTATATGCTGAAAGATCATCTGCTGACCGGAAGTACATCTGCGGAGTAACTTGGTCTAGCGGCTCTCTGTCGAGAAATGCATTACAACCGGCAAGTAGTGCGACCAGTAATGCAAAAATGGATAATTTTATATATTTTTTCATGTGTTTATTTTTAATAGATTAAAGTGTTATACTTAGACCGCATGAGAATGTTTTTGACAATGGGTAAGTTGCACCGTCCCATCCTCCAATACCAACAGTTTCAGGATCATACATCAAAAGTTTTGTAATTGTGAATAGATTTTCACCGGAAACGAATAATCTAACTGCAGATACATTGATATTCTGAGTTAATTCTCTTGGTAAAGTATATCCCAAAGTTACGTTTTTCAATCTTGCATAAGAAGCATTTTGCAAGTAGCGAGTTTGAGGATTACGGTTTCTTCCACTTTCCAATGGACGTGGGAAGTATCCATCCACATTTGCTCCTAAACCACTTGAAGTATTTTCCGGACGGAAATAATCCAATTGTGGTTCAAAGAAGTTAGTTTGCCAGTAACCTACAGCACCCCAGAACAATGTAGTTCCGCTTCCAGGCATATAATCTCTTTTCATTGTACCTTGCAAGAATACTTTCAGGTCAAATCCTTTGTAAGCTCCGTCCAAGTTCAAACCGAAGTTGTATCTTGGAGTTGTGTTACCAATAATTACTCTGTCACCCGGATCCAAAGCAGTGTTTTTACCACCATCTACTTTACCATCACCGTTGATATCTTTGTACATGATATCACCTGCACCCCAATTGGAGCCTAATGCGTCTTGAGCACCATTTTTCATAGCATCCAAGTGAGCTTTCATTTCAGCATCAGTTTTTGCCAAACCAACAGTTTCAAATCCCCAAATGTTGCCAATTTTAGCACCTGGATAGTAAGATGAAAGTGATTGAGATTCGTTTGGATATCTGTCGATTGTAACTGTATTGTCAGACAATGCAAGAGTTGCGCCGTAGCTGAATTCGTTGATTACGTCTCTCCAGCCAACTTGCAATTCCCAACCTTGAGAAGTCATATCCAAGTTGTTTACGCGAGGTACACCGATACCAAGAATATTTGGAAGTTCAGGAGCAGGTCCCACCATATCCAGTGATTTTCTGGTAAACCAGTCAAAACTTGCATTTAATCTATTTCTCAACATGGAAATATCAAAACCGAAGTTAGTAGTTTGAATTCTTTCCCAAGTCAAAAGAGCTGATACAAGGTCAGTTTCCCAAGATGTATTAGGTCTTTGTCCATTCAACAACCAACCACCATTTGCATTTCCTCTACCAATTGTACGATAGAATTGATACCAGTTATCAGTATTTTGGTTACCCAATTGTCCCCAGGAAGCACGAAGTTTTAAGTTGCTTACTGCCTGAGTATAATCTTCAAAGAATGCTTCGCGAGCAATGTTCCAACCCAAAGAGAAGGATGGGAACCAGTTCCAACGCTGATCTCTTAAGAAACGAGAAGTACCGTCGTAACGCAAGTTAGCTTCTACCAGGTAGCGTTCTTTGTAGTTGTAGTTTACACGACCGAAGAAACCGGCTGTAGCCCAATGTCCGTATCCACCGCCTACTCTTGGATTGGTAGTTGTAGTGTTCAATGTTGGGATACCTGCTGCGATGTTATCGCGGCTTCCGGATAAGTTTCTGGTTTTGAATAATTCTGATTGGAAACCAAGCATTCCTTTGAAGAAATGTCCGTCGCCAAATTCTGTTGTATAATCTGTATAGATGTTTGGATTAAAGAAATTGCTCTTATATGCATATTCTGAAACACCTGTAGTTTGGTTAGCAATAGCATAAGGAACTTCCTGAACATCATAAGCATAAGCTGTCAGATAATCTCTGTGACGGAAGAATGTGTTAGTTTTGTAGTTCAGCTCAGCATTGATTCGCCAGTTTTCAAGCGGTTCAATTAAGAATGCCAATTGCTGTGTAAACACATCGTCTTGTGTATTTTCACGACCACCATTTAGGATCTGGTTGATTTTTGAAGGTTCGTTGTAGTATCCATTCGGATCTTTTACCGGAATTACCGGCCAGTAACGAATCATATCAAAATAGAATACGTTCCAGCTGATGTCATCACCACCAGTGAAAGAAGGAGCTTCATAATCAACGCGGCTAAAACGTGCAGTATAACCCAAATTTAACCATGGAGTAAGTTCAGTGTTTATTCTTGCGTTGATGTTGTAACGTTTTTTGCTATCATCTCCGTAATTTAGCAAACCACCTTGGTTCAGATAATTTCCGGAAATATAGTATTGATTTCTTTCATTTCCACCGTTTACGCTGATAGCGTGCTCTTGTGTAAAGCTGTTACCAAAGTGAGTTCTCAGCCAGTCTGTATTTCCAGTAGGCATAATGTCTTTACGTTCAGGGTCATCAAATGAATTCCAACGACCTCCGCGTTCCCACATAAACTGAGAAGATTTTCCTTGTTGGAAATCAAGAATTTGTTTCAATTTAGTTTCACTGTACATTGGAGCCTGACCGCCGTTTGCCAATTGGTCGTTAATAGCCAAACCGAAGCTGTAAGAATCAGCTACTACAGGCATATTAAGCGGAGAAAGGAAACGGAAGTTGTTGTTGTAGTTAATGGTAGTTCTGCCTGTTTTACCTTTTTTAGTAGTAATAAGGATTACACCACCCGGAGCACGAGAACCGTAAATAGATGAAGAAGCAGCATCTTTCAATACAGAAATGCTCTCAATGTCATTCGGGTTCAATGTGTTCATGTCACCTTCCATACCGTCTATCAATACAAGCGGAGAAACGCTTGAGCCTGTTCCGATAGTACCGATACCACGAATGTTAAAGCGTTGTGTAGTGTTAAGCGCTCCACCATTTAGTCCTGTAGAAATGTTCATTCCCGGAACAACACCCTGCAAGGCTTCTACCACGTTGTTTACAGGACGAGCAGTCAGTTCTTTGGAACTAACGGCCGAAACCGCACCGGTTACATTTTCTTTCTTCTGAGTACCGAAACCTACCACAACAACCTCTTGAAGAAGCTCTGTGTCATCTTCCATCACGATGCTGAAGTTGGAGCGACCGGCTACAGAAATAGTTTGTGATTGCATACCCACAAAACTCACTTCCAGCACACCGTTTTCGGGTACATTGTTGAGTGTAAACTGTCCATTAAAATTAGTTGCAGCCGCTATATTTGTGCCTTGCACACGCACTGCTACTCCAATCAATGGCTCGTTTTGTTTGTCCACCACAGTTCCTGTCACTGTTTTGGTTTGAGCAAACGCTGTAAAAGTAAACGCACAAAATAAAATTGTGAGAATACTTTTCCAATGATTCGAAATTTTTCGTTTTTTCATTCTCTAGTGTTTTAAAAGTTAATAGATATTGTTAGTTATAGTAGTCTCTGCGCAATAAAAAAGATTTATTTCTTAATTATTTTATATCAGAAAAACAAAAAAAGGAATTTAATTAATTTAAACACCTTGATTTATAAGAGAAAAGATAATTTGGTAATATATCCCGAGTTGGATTTTTTAATGTGAACAAAGATAACCATTTTTTAGAATTTTCTGCAATAAAAATCAATAAAAATTTTCATTATTTCTTCATTCTATTAATCTGTGTTTAAATATTTTTTGAATATTCAATCACTTTAAAGTCATTGAACATAAAAAAAACAAGGATGTCCCAAAAGGAACATCCTTGCTAATAATCAGTATATCAAACTCGTTATGGTTTGTCCCACCATATACGACCTTCAGTTTTTTCTACACCACTTCCGTAGTTTGGATCTGCAATCAGTTGCTCTACCGCTATGTGATAATTATCTACGTTTCCTGAGTTTGGAGTTGGAAGAACGCCTCTGCGAGGGATAAACAATTGGTCACCACCTGTTTTAAGCTCTTCGAAATAAACCACACCATTTTCAGGAATTGGTTGTGCTTTGAATGCAGGTAAACCAGTACGTTTCCAAGTTGCCCAAGCTTCTTCCGGTCTCATAAATAGGTTCACCCATTGTTGAGAAATGATTTTATCCAAAGAAACTGACTGGAATTCTGGTCTTGCCAAATAAGTGTCAATTGCAGCTGTAGTAATAGGTGCATAATTGTCGCTATTTTCGTTCATTGCTGATGGAACGCCCATTTTCTTAGCCCAATCTTGATACTGAGTCATTGAAGCGCGAATTCCTTCACGATACCATGCCAAAGCGTCTTTTCCTGCTTTTGCAGCACCGTCTTTCAGAGCGATTTCTGCCAACATAAAGCAAACTTCAGGATAAGTAATAAGCGGAGTAAATAGAGAAATAGCATCTTGTGATACATCATACAATGCTTGATCTTCTTTATCGCGGACTCCAAGTGTGTTGCTTACTTTACCACCATTTTTCACAAAGAAACGGCTTTCAATCTGGCTGTTGTGACGAACAGTCATTGTTTTTTCTGCAGGTTTACCATCTACTATTTCTACATAAGGAATAGTGTAGTATGCTGTAGAAGACCACAAACTGCTGGAGCTGTCTGGATTTGAAGACATACCTACATAACGATCAATCCACTGAGCATAATCAGTTTGATAGTTAGGATAGTATTCTGTCAAAAGTTTGAATACATCGTCGTTAGTTGTGTTGTTGTTACCTTCACCAAATCCATTTCTGCGAACCAATAATGGAAGACGTGGATCGTCATAAGCTTTCAGGTAATTTACCAATGTACGTGAAGCCACATAGTTGGTAGTAAGACCTTGCATATCGTCCGTATTATTGTTGTGTTCGTTTGGATGGTTGTAGATACAAGACTCATTCATAGCAGAAATAATTCCACCCGGAGCAGCCAACACTTCAGCAACTACTGATTTGTAGAATGCATTGTCAGCTTTTTCAAGTCTTTGAGCCATTTTAATACGAGCTGTATTGGCAAATTTAATCCATTTTGATACATCGCCGCCGTAGAACAAGTCGTTTCTTCCCAAATTATATTGGTTGTCATTTGACTGAAGCAATACTGCAATGTTAGTCTTGATTTTTTCGTCCAATACTTTGTACATTTCTCTGCCGTTGATGTCTTTCTGATAAAGATCATATCTTGGTTTAGCAATATAATTCTGGCTTACTGCAGTAAGACCTTCGGTATATGGCGCTGCACCAATTACATCAAACATTAGCCAGGCTTGATAAGCTTCCAGAATGTTAGCAATAGCTGCAATGTCTTGGAAACGTTCTTTTTCCGGGTTAATTTCAATAACGTTGTCAACCAAGAAACGAAGTCTCAAACCAATCTGTCCAAAATAATCACTGTAATAAGGAGTGTAGATATTCGGACGAGAAGTTCCTGTAGGATTTACATAAATACCTGATGGAGCACCGCTTCCGGAAACAATGTATTGCATTATTTGCATTACACCACTGTATTTTGAAGTCAGGTGGTGACGAGCTGAATTATTCCAATTCTCTGTAGCACCCGTAAACGCATTGCGTGGGTCAACTGTTCCTAGTAGTTCGGGATCGGTGTTCAAATCCTGATAGTCCTTCAAACATCCCGAAAACAGGAATAAGGAGAAAACTCCAATTAATATATATTTTAATTTATTCATAGCTGTATTTTTTAAAATCTAATTGTTAAATTCAAAGCATAAGTACGTGAATAAGGTACTGCTCCAATGTCCATTGGCAACAATGGGTTGTTTGAAGAAATTGAAGCCGGGTTCAGACCGTCTGTAAGTTTGTTAACCAGGTAACCTAAGTTTCTTCCTGTAAGACCAATTCTCAAATAGTTAGCACCGATTTTTTTCAATACACTTTCCGGCAAACGATAGCCTAAAGTGATTTCTCTAAGTGCAAACCAAGTATTGTCTTGCAAGCCAAGTTCTGATGGCATACCCCAACCTAAGTTGTACATGTAAAATGCTCCTGCAGGCATAGGACGAATTCCTTTGTCCAAAGCTTCCTGATAAGTCAATCCACCAACGTCGATACGTTTTGTTGGGTCGCTTGCCAATGGAGCTGTAGAACCTTCATCAAATACAGCGTCTAGCAATATTACATCATGTACAGTTTCGCCTTTGTAGTTAGTTCTTGGAAGACCGCCGTGTTCTTGGTCACGTCCTTCAAGAGATGATAACAAAGTACCCATGTTAGATGCATATTTGTAAGTATTGGAGAAGAAGTTTCCTCCTACTCTACCGTCAATTAATGCATAGAAGTCAAAATCTTTGTAAGAGAAAGAAGTATTGGCGCTAAGCAAGAAATCCGGCTCAACTTTACCAATTTCAATTCTTTCTGGAATATCCATGTCGTAGTTAGTAGTATAACCATACACAGGAACGCTGTTTGGACTACCTGCTGCTCCCCAATAAGAGATAACCGGTTTTCCGTTTCTTGGATCGTTAGGATCGCTTTCGTTGTTGAAACGATAGATAGCAGCACCTGCACCATTATTGTAAGGAGTAGTGATTACACCAAATTTTCCACCTTCGTAAGCCCAGATTTCAGGACCACCGTCGTACTGACCCATCAATTGCCATTCTTTTACGTTTTCGTGCAATTCGATAATTTTACCGCGGTTCAAAGTAAAGTTACTTCCTACTGACCAACGGAAATCTCTTGTGCGAATTGGAGTTGCTTCCAGTTGAATTTCAACCCCTTGGTTTTGGATATTACCAGCGTTGATCAACTGTTTTCCAGCTCCTGATTCTGCTACAGCGTCAACTGTAAGAATTTGGTTTCTGGTGTTAGTTTTATAGTAAGCAAAGTCTAAATTCAATCTTTCGTCGAAGAATCTCAAGTCAGTTCCTAACTCAAGTGATTGTTGGATTTCCGGTTTCAAATCCGGGTTCCACATGGTTCCTAAGTTTGGATTTGCAATCAGGATACTTGTACGTTGTGGATCGTATTGTGCACTTTGGCTGAATACACCAAAACCTCTGGTAGTAGAGTATGCTGATGTTCCCATACCTACGCGGGATAGAGATGCACGTAATTTACCAAATGACAACCATTCCGGCATTTCAAACGTTTCTGAGAATACCCAAGAAGCATTTGCTGATGGATAGAATACTGAGTAGTTGTTCATTCCTGCAAGCATGTATGATGGATATGTCAAAGTTGACAACCAGTCATTACGTCCTGTTAACTCAAGATATAATTGATCTCTCCAAGCCAAGTTGATGATGGCAGAAAGACCGAATGCTTCGTTATTTCTTGGAGTATAATTATATACCGGTTCAATTTTACCTCTGGAGTTTGAGAATGCAAATACTGCTGGAGATACAAGACCGTCTCTTGTTTCTTTGCTCCATGAGTGTGATTCTGTATTTCCGTATAATTCAGCTGCCAAGATAGCATCCAAAGTAATCGTTTCATTACCAAGTTTGATTTCGTTGCCTGCAGACTGAAGCATACCTAAGAAGTTGTAAGCACCTGAGTTGCTTCCACCTCTACCATAACCACCGGAACCTGTTGGACCGTAGTTTGCACCAGATCCGTACCATTTACTCAAAGTAGAAATTCCATAGTAGTTGTAGTTACCTTTGATACTTGCAGTAAGTCTTGGAGCAATTTTAGCTTTCAGCGTCAAAGTAGAAAGCATTGAGTTTTCTGCACGTTGTGAAAGGTTCATATCTCTTCCATGCAAATAACCTCTAAGTGAACCCCAAGGAGTGTCAGTTTCTACAGCTTTTGTTATCGGGTCACGATACAAACTTTCGTAAGTTATCATGTCCATATTACGTGGAGTATAGTAAGTACTCATCATACCTAAGTTTCCTCCCCAGTTCCAACCACCTTGGTTAGCACCATTCTGAGAGCGAGAGAATGCGTAATTGATACCTGCTTCGATTGAGAAGATGCGGTTCAAATCAGTCAAACCTCTGAAAGAAATTGCGTGTCTGTCAAATTCGTTGCGTTTGAAAACCCCTTTATTATCTGTGTAAGAATAAGATACACGGAAAGAAGAATTTTCTCCACCACCGTTGATAGCTACGTTACTTGTACTATTCAAACCTGCTTGATAAAGCGCTTTCCAGTTGTCAGGATGTGGAACAAATGGAGTTGGCTCGCCGTGAGGCATGTATTGATTGATCATCTGACCATCCATTCTTGGACCAAAACTGTAAGCAGTTCTTTGAAGAGAGCCATCAGCTAAAAATCCGCCTTCAAATCCATTTTGAGGAGAACCTGCTCCGTAAATATTTTGGAAAGCGATAGGTGATTTATAAATATCTGTAGTTTCCAGAATTTGTGACATCTCAACTCCCAAACCACGTTTTCCGTACATACCACCTTTGGATACAATTACGATAGCACCATTGGCACCACGAGATCCATAAAGTGCAGTTGCAGCAGCACCTTTCAATACAGTTACACTTTCGTAGTCGGCAGGGTTCAGGTTCTTCAACTGAGATCCCCAGTCAGTACCGCTCAAGTGACCTGTGATAGGTTCCTGAATAATCATACCATCCACCACGAAAATTGGTGAGTTATTTTTATCAATGGATTTTGCTCCACGGATTGTAATAGACGAACTGGAAGTAACCCCTGATGCACCTGCAGCATTGATATTCAAACCTGCTACTTTTCCTTGCAGTGCTGTAACCGGGTTAATGGCGTTCACACGTTCAATTTCTGTTGTAGAAACACTGGATGTGGCATAACCAACCGAGCGAGCTTGCTTGGGAATACCAAAAGCAGTAATTACTACTTCTTTCAACAGCTCTGTGTCCTCTTCCATCACAATATTTATCTCTGTAAGACCTACGGTGGACACATTTTGTGTAGTCATTCCAACAGAACTCACTTCCAATACTGCATTGTTTGGTACATTGTTTAATGTAAATCTACCATCGAGATTAGTTGCAGCCGCTATATTTGTGCCTTGCACACGCACTGCTACTCCAATCAATGGCTCGTTTTGTTTGTCCACCACAGTTCCTGTCACTGTTTTGGTTTGAGCAAACGCTGTAAAAGTAAACGCACAAAATAGTATTGTGAGAATACCTTTCCAATGGATTGAAATTTTTCGTTTTTTCATTCTCATGTGTTTTTAAAGTTAATATTAGTTGATTATAGAAAAGTTCGTTGTAAGGAAAAATTAATATTTTATTTAATAATTAAAAATTTCACTTCGTATAAATATTAAATATGAATTTTTTAATCAAAAATTATAATAAATATTTAGATTTAACAATCAAAATTGCCTGAAATCGGGCATTGACGAGAACAAAGATAATCATAATTTTAAAAAATCAACATTTCTTGACTAAAATATATTTATACAAAAAGTTTAAGATAATAAACTAATGTGATAGGTAGAATGAAGTTTTTGTATTATTTAAACATCACTACAAAGCACAAAAAAGGGCGAATAATATACTTTATCCGCCCTTATCAGTTTTATTTATTAAGCAATATATTCCTGTTATTTTGCTCAAGTTTGACTAAAATTCATAACATTTTTAACATTATTGTACTCGTATTTGTGTCTAATTTTCTTCGAAATTTCAGTCAAATTCATACTATTTTACTGCAATTTTTTCACCTTTAGAATGGCTCACAAATTCCGGTGCATACTGGCATTGTACGCTGGTAATTCCGCTGGTGAAATTGCCTGTATTATTCACCCAAACTTCGTATTCGAAAACGTAAGTTCCCTTGCGAAGGAAATCAAAGAAATATTGCGTTGAAGCGTCTTTAATGGTGTAATAATAGCCTGCACCATCTTTCCACTGGTAGCCGGATGTCTGCGTAATCGGCTCAAAGCATGCAGCTCGCAAATCCTTCAACGCTACAAACTCCATATCACGGTCAGTAGTCAGCACAATACGCGTGATGACTTTATCGCCTTTTTTCAGCGAGTTTTGCTCGATGGGCTGCATCACTTTTTTGCCGTTTTGCATTTTCTCCACAAAGAGTTTTTTGCTCACTTGCATCTCTTTACCTTGTGCGCTCACCTGGTCTAAATCCTGATAATACTGCCAGTAGGCTGCTCCCCAGCCAATTGTATTGCTGTTTTTAGTTGCAACAGTTATTTTACCCATCTCCGGTTTTAGATTAGCCACAGGAATAGTTTCCTTGAAATATCCGGTTCCGGCTTCTTTGCTTTGCGGTTTCAATTCGGTATTCCCCAAAGTAATTACCGCGTCAACGGTGCTTGAAATCCAGTCGCTGCCGTAGTTGAGCAACGCGTAGATAGCGTCCACCGTACTGATCGGTGTGTCCCAAATCTGCGTTTGTTTTTGCTTCAGCAACCAGATTTTCATTTCATCCACATCTTTCTGATTACTGGAAATTTCCGAAACAGCTTCAATTATAGCCGTTTGCGTAGCTATCGGGCGTTCGTGCCACCACCATCCGCCGGTGTTTTTAGCCCAGTACATTCCCAGTTCATCGGATTGCAAGGCATTTTCTTTCAGCGATTTAAGAATGGCATTGGCTACGGATGTTTTTCCGTTGCGTTTTGCTACGGTTGCCATCATTGCTTTGCCAAAAAGCGTCCAATCGGTCCAGTATTTTTCCGACTGTGCCGTGTAAAATTCTACAGCCGATTTGGCGGATGCCGCTATAGGAACATCTCGATACTCCGAACGTGTATGCAAATAAAACAGTTGCAGGTTATTAATAACATTGGATTTTTGATAATTTTTATTCTGCTTTTTCAGCTCTGCAAAGTCTTTGGCAATCTGCAAATCCAGGTAATTCAATGCTTTATTTATCTGCGAACTGTAAGCTGCCAGCAAATTGGATTTGGTCATTTTCTCCAATCGTGCCAAGTTCAAGAGAATTTCCTGCGTGATGTAACGACTTTCTTGCATTCCTTTGTACCAACTAAATCCACCGCCGGAAAGCTGCAGTTCAAACATTTTCTTCAAAAATTTCTCCGACTGATTTTCCTGCTTGTTCAAGTCAAAGAGCAACGCAATGCGGCGTTTTTGTTCGCTTTCGTCATTGGCGGCTGCAATCCAAGGCGTTTCGTCCAGCAGCATATTTTTCAGTTCCTGATTTTTCTCTAAATTAGATAGAAATGCATCCCGACTGCCACCCGAATTTTTCCATTGGTCAAAGACTGATTTTAGTTTCGGATTAGCATTGGCTATGTAGCTCGCCAGCGAATTAGCATAAAATGCAGTCATATAATCAATGGCACTTTCTTGTTTCGGCTCAGCCAGTGTAGGCAGTGCTTGCACGGCGTACCAAGCCGGATTGCTCGCGAATTCTACCGCGAAGTTTCGTGTATCTACCTTTCCAAAATTCCGTATAAAACTATCAAAACTGAATGTGCGGCTTTCGTTGGCTCGCACAGTTATTGCCTGACTTTCCGTTATCAGCACTTTGTCCGGTAGTACGGGCAGGTATTTTTGTTCGCCATCCGAGAAGTTTGCATTTTGTGCAATGACTTTCACCACCAGCAAATCAAAATCCTTCATCTCGTTCAGTTGCCATTCGACCGATTTTGTGGCTTTAGGTTCCAACGTCACGACATTTTCCGAAGGGAAAGATTGAATAATCTCATCCGTTTCCGGATTGATAATTTCCAAAGTCGTATTGACCGTTTGAGTTTCTTCAGTCAGATTAACCACGTTAGCAGCCAAGCTAAGTTTGTCCGATTTTCGGATAAATCTCGGTAAGTTCATCTGAACCATCAGCTCTTTCTGAGTGATGGCTTGCAGTTCGTTTTGCCCAAAATACAAATCTTTGGTGTGAGCCAGTATTTTCACATTCCAGCGTGTAAGGCTTTCCGGTGCAGTAAAGCTGATTTTCACATTTCCATCCTTATCGGTATGAAGTTGCGGATAGAAAAAGGCTGTTTCGTTGAAGTTTTCACGCACTTTTACTTCCGATTTTTCCGACTGAGATTGATTTGTTTCCTCCGCAGCTTGCCCGCTCATAACAACCGTTTCATTCAAGACATCAGCACTGGCATCCATTGCCATTTCTTCCTTTGCTACCGATTTAGAAAGCATCATATCTTGTTTTACATTACTTCTGCCCGATCCAAACATGCCTACACTTCGCACCCAAAAATCACGCATTCCCAATGGTAAGTCAAACCAATTCAATTCGTCAAATTGATATTCAGGCGTAGGCTTGAAATTCATTTCATACCAAGCGTGAGAGTTGCTTTTTTCAATTCCACGGAACATCCAATTCGGCGTGCCGGGCAAAAACTCTCTGAAAACAGGATTAAATCTCCAGCTGTGCGGACGTATCATATCCAAAGAAGCATCGTACATTCCAACTAAAAGTTCCGCCTGTTTGGCGGCATCATCCGTTTTCGGGATATGGAAAGTCCATTCGGCTTTTTCGCCCGGTTTTAATTTATCTCTGAAAACGCCAACCGAAGGCATTAATTTCTTTTCTTCCACTTTTCGACTAATCAAAACCCGCTCTGTAAAGATATTCTCATCTTTTACGAATGTAAACATCGCTGTAACGCCTGCTCCGTAGCTTTCTTTGAAAGGAATTACGAAGGTTTTTATTTCATCGTTGAATGTAATCCAACGTCGTTCCAAAACGGTTTTTCCTTGTGCTATTTCATATAGAACGGCCGCATTCTTAGCGGAAGTTCCGAATTTAATTTCCACTTTTTCGTTTGGCAATGCTTCTGTTTTTGGCGCTATCAGCCAGCTGTACATTTTTACCGGCGGACGTTTGTCATTAGTATCAAAAAGTACAAATCTGCGTTCCTCTTTTACCTCGTTTCCACGATTATCTTTGCATGTGAAAACAAGTTTGTACATTCCGGAAGTGAATTTACTCAAATCCAGTTTCAACTTGTCTTTCGTCTCAAACGAACCGCTTAATACCGTTTTTTCTTCTTTCAGTTCGGTGGTATCGCTTAGATTTTCATAATATTCATCCGAAGCTTTTAGGGAAATAAGTGCATATTTTACGTTGGATTGAACAGTTTCGCCATTCAATGTTTGTGTGCTTACATCCAGTACAAGCGGTTCTGATTTATCCACTTTTGTAGCCATATCCACCAAAATAAACAGCGACTTATCGCCCACGGAAATGCTTTGCTCGCCCGATTGCGTTTCGCCTTTCGGGTCTGTAACATCTGCATATATATAATAGGTGTAAAACTGCGACTCCGCACCACGCCACCAGCTGTTGTCTTTTACTTTTGGTTTTTCGGGTAAAAACGAAACTGTAAACTGTCCGTTTTCATCGGATTTTGTTGAGCCGCTCGAAATCACGCGTTCAGGCTCATCGTACCACCACCAGAAGCGGTGCGGACGACGAACTACACGGTATTTCACATCGGCATCACTGATGGCATAGCCTGCAAAGGCTTTCACATCGCCTGTCAATGTCAGTTTTTCGCCAAAACGCACTTCTTCTTTCGGTTTATTCACCGTCACTTCAAAGGTTGGACGCTTGTATTCTTCTACAAAAATAATGGTATTGAATTCGCCACTTTGCAGACGATAAGAACCATTTAGCCCGCTTTCAGGCAAGATAAATTCACCTGCAAACGAACCAAATTCATTTGTTTTAAGTGTTTGCTGCCCCACTCTTTCGTTATTCGCATTGAAAAGTTGAACGGTAGCCGACTGATTGGCAAGCACCTCTTGCGAGGCAGATTTATACATTATTCCTTTGAAATAAAGCGTTTGTCCGGGTCGATAAAGCGAGCGGTCGGTGAATAAATCGATAGTCGTTTTATCTTTATTATTGATATTTTGTTCGTAGTAATTTCCACCATAGCCAGAAACGGATGAAAAATAGCGGTCATTCCCTTTCTCAAGAAACAGAATAAAATTCTTATACTCTTTTCCATAATCCAGATTGAGCATTCCGTCGCTATTCGTGAGACTTTCAACAAATTTGCTCATCGCGTATTTTCGGCCGTTCCATTCCTGCGAATACATCTTTACCTGAACCGAATTCAGCGGATTTCCATTCATTCTATCCAGAACAAAAAAGTCGAAAGAATTGCGACCTGCACTTCGCTGAATATACGAAAAATCAGTAGTTACAAATCCACCAAATACCTTTTCATTGGCTTGCTTGGCATCAGTTTCTTCCAGAACGAATTCATAAATACCATAATCTCCGGCAGTGATTTCAAGTTCTGTTTTAACTGTGTTAAAATTTGGGTCCGGTTTTATCTGAATATCTCTGGTTTCTACTTGTTTTCGATTGGGATACAAGGCTTTATCACTGCTTCGATTTACTTTGAAAATTTGATAATCCACCGCGGAAACATTCAGTCTGTAAACGCTTAACTTCAATTCCGAAACATTGTTGCTCGAAATAGTTAATTTCAGTTTACTGCCGGGCTTGGCAATGCTTTTATAATCTACGGTAACGGATTTATTCAAAATTTGCGTTTTGATATTTTCGAGCAATGCAATTCGACTGTATTTGGGATATTTTTTTAGTCCTTCACTAACTACATCGTAGGCTTTTTTCTTTAAATCCGAAGATTTATCCTGTTCATTTTCTTGTGACAAATAATAGTTGGCTTTCGCTGCCAGTATCTCAACCACAGCTTCGTGACCACTGTATTTTTTCTCTAACTCGTTCAGCTTTTCAAGGTATCTTTCATCCTGAATTGGATTTTCCAAACTCAATTTACTGAGTTCAGTGTAAACCAATGCCGGGAAGTTTTTGTCCTTTTCATGAAAGTTAATCAAGTGATAATAAGTATCTAAAATCTCAGCTTTTACATCAAGCGGCTTTTCTGTTGCATCCTCGTCTTCATCTTGATATTCTGAATTTTCAATAAACTCAGTCAGCATATCAATATTTCTCTTTGCCAAAAAATCAAACATCGTTGGCTGCAAAATCCGGCTATCTTTACCTAAAATAATGATAGCTTCATAAACTGAAGTCGGTGTTTTCTGCAAAAGTTCCGGATTTTTAAGTGCCAAATCATTATGAAGTAAGATTTTGTTCAGGAAAATGCTTTTGGTCCATTCCTTCATATCTTCCGGCACAAAACCGCTCAATTCCGTGCGTCGCGAAATCTGATATTGATCTTTCTCATAATATTTTTGGTAGAGCTCAGCCGTCATCGAGTGCATCACGGCTTTTTCAAGTTCATTTTTGGAACTTTCTGTAAATGCCTCAAATTCACGAATAAGTTTCTCGGTTTCATCCGGATTTTTATCCAAAATAAAACGCATTTTGTTCACCAGTGCTTTAATAATTTGTGGCGAATTGTTTTCCTTTTTTGCTTGCGATAAAATGCTTTCTACCTCTTTCAGAGCCGATTCCGGCAAATCTTTGGCAGCAAATTCTTCTACTTTTTTCCAGCGTGCGTCCATATTGGTAGTTTTAGGTTTTTGAGCTAATACGATGGCTGTGAGTGCAATCAAAATGACTGACAGGGCGGAGATTAATAAAATTCGTTTCATAATAACTTTGAGTTTAGATGAACTATGCAAATATAGTGCAAAAATTAATAGATTTCGGGCTTTCAGCTTTTTAGTTTTTGGCTGATTTAAGCATAATTATCACTACAAAACTATTGCGAGAATGCTATGTTTACAATATTAGAATTAAATCTTAACGCCAAAATGACAGCATTTAACTCATTTTCAAACCATTACAAAAATCAAATTAACGGCACAATATAATGAAGTTTTGTGAGATTTGTGAAATATAGCTATTTTTACGGGCTTAAAACTGCTTTGGAACAGTTTTTGACTAATCATAAGCAAATAATAAAAACAGAACAATGAAGAGAATTATCAATACACTTTTTGTCGGCGCATTAGCCATTATTCTAAGTACAAATTACAGTTCCGCACAAGCATGGAAAATCAAAAAAGGCGAGAAATTATCCTATAAAATCGCTTTTAATTCCGGTTTGACAGGAAATGTACGAGGTGGAGAAGCTACTTTAAGCGTAAGACCATCTACGGTGAAAGTGGGTGGAAATGACACCTATCTGGCTGTTTTGAATGGTGCAACTGCCGGCGTAATCGAGTGGTTTTATCAGGTAGAAAATAAGTACGAAACCTATATCGACGTAAATTCCTATGCTCCGCTGATGTACAGACAAACAGTGCGCGAAAATAAATATAAAAGCTCTGACACGGTTTATTTTGATCAGCAGAAAAGAGTTGCAAGCTATCAAAACAAGAAAATCAGCATTCCTGCGAATACGCACGATTTTGTTTCGATGATTTATTATGTGCGTTCGCTGGATGTTTCCAAACTGAAAAAAGGCGAAACCATTAGCATTCCATTTTTCACATCAGATAAAGTAATGACTTCCAAGATTGTTTATCAGGGAATTGAGCAAATCAACGTCAACAAAAAACCGGTGAATTGCTATGCGTTCAAACCGCAAGTGGGGAAAGGAAAGATGTTCAATCAGGACTATCCGGCTACGCTTTGGATTTCTGCCGATGACAAGCGAATTCCGATGCTGATTGAAGCCCGAATGAAAGTTGGGCGAGTAAAAATGGAGCTTACCAAAGCCGAATAATTAATCAAACTGCAAATCTCCGTTCAGGTAACGAAAATAATGCATATTCAGCAGAGTTAAGTATTTGCTGATTTCAGTCTGAGTTTGAAGGGTTTCAGCAGAAATTTCCTTCTTTTGCATCCGAAGCGTCATAATTCCGTATAAAAAATTGAAACACAGTTCAATATCGGAAATATCCGCTTCGTTTTGCTTTTGTCGCAAGGCAGCCAGGGATGGTAAAATGCTGTAAAATTTGCTATTGTAAGCTGGCTCCGCCCCCGAACTCATCAATTCCTGATGAAAATCGTTGAGCAAAATCAGGATATTTTTATTGAGCTGAAGATGTCCGCTTTCCTGCACATTTTCCGAGCGCATCATATCAATCAAACTCACATACCAGTCGTAAAGCTGCTTTTTCTCATCCGCTGTAATCTTATACGGTTCAACTATTCGCTCGTTTATCACGTCCATATCCAGCGAAAATGCACGGATTAAATCCTCAATCTGCCACATATAAAGCAGGTATTCTACGATGTTTTGTTTTTTTAGTTGACTGGCGATGTACATCTTATTGAAGTTAGAAGTTAGAAATTAGAAGTCAGAAAAGTGATTTGAGAGTGAAGATATGTGAGTGGAGAATGTAAATTATTAGTCTTCATCATCATCCAGAAAATAGGGTTCAAAGAAATCTTCTATTTCGCGTCGTTCTTTTTTGGTTGGGCGACCGGTACCGCGGGCACGTGCGTTTTGAGCAGCTATTCTACCCAATTCCAACAACTCCAGCTGATCCGGCGTAGTTACATTTTCCATAAATTCAGGAACCAATTTCGCATTCATCCGATTGTTGGGAAGTGCCAAAACCTTAAATGAAAACAGAACCGGATTTTTCTTCACCTGAATAATATCGCCCACTTTCACAGTACGAGAAGGCTTTACCTGCACATTTTGCACAAGTATTTTCCCTTTCTTGCAAGCTTCAGCAGCAATACTTCTGGTTTTGAAAATCCTGACTGCCCAGAGCCATTTGTCAATTCGTATTTCCATTTTTTTTGGTTATTGGTTATTGAGTTATTAAGTTATTAAGTTATTGATTATTGAGTTATTGGCAAATTAGCAGATTG
>CAZCIU010000025.1:30617-36211 GCA_964498765.1 uncultured Paludibacter sp.
AGTTATTAAGTTATTAAGTTATTGATTATTGAGTTATTGGCAAATTAGCAGATTGGCACATTTCTTTCTAATTTCTAACTTTCAAACTTTGCAACTTTGTACTTCTACTTATTATTATATTCATTCATCGTATTTTGCACTCCGGCAAGGCAAAAACTTTTGATGATTTCGGCTGCTTTTTCTGCTCGTTCGGGAATTTTTTCTGCTTCTTCATCCGACCATTTGCTAAGCACGTAGTGTACTTGCGCACCTTTCGGGAAATCATTTCCTATGCCAAATCGCAATCGATTGTAATTGCTGTGTCCGAGAATTTCCTGGATGTTTTTCAGTCCGTTATGTCCGGCATCAGAGCCTTTGGGCTTGAGACGTAAAGTTCCAAACGGCAATGCAATATCATCCACGATAACCAGTACGCGCTCAATGGGAATATTTTCCTTTTGCATCCAGTAGCGAAGCGCATTTCCACTCAAATTCATAAAAGTAGAAGGTTTCAGCAAGAGCAAAGTCCTCCCTTTCAGTTTCACTTCGGCCGTAGCGCCGTAACGATTATCTGCAAAAAAAACATTGGACGCATTAGCAAATGCGTCCAATATTGTGAATCCGATGTTGTGACGGGTATTATGGTACTCAGGACCAATATTCCCCAATCCTACAATCAAGTACTTCATTTACTATTTCTTTTCAGCAGCAGCAGCGGCAGCAGCACCACGAGCGGCACGTGTCAATTTCACTTGAGCCACTACAGCATTCTTAGTATTTAGTAATTCAAATTTGTCGAATGAAAGTTTGCCAACCTGAATAGATTTTCCAAGACCTAAGTTTGTAACATCCAATGTGATGTTTTCAGGAAGATCGCTGTAAAGACCTTTAACTTTCAGTTTACGCATTTCAAGGCTTAATTTACCCCCTGCTCTAACACCTTCTGCAAGTCCGGTCAATTTTACCGGCAATTCTACTACGATAGGTTTGTTATCGCTAACTTCAAGGAAGTCAATGTGTAAAACTTTGTCGCTTACCGGGTGGAATTGCAATTCTTTCATAACTGCTTTTGTGTTCACTTTGCCTACTGCAAGGTCAACGATGAATACTTCCGGAGAATAAATAAGTTTACGAACATCACTTTCAGTTACTGTAAAGTGTGTGTTTTCAGCACCTCCGTAAAGTACGCAAGGGATTGTTTCCGATCTGCGAACTTCTTTTGTCGCTTTTTTTCCTAAATTCTGACGAGCTTCGCCTGATAATTTAAATGATTTCATTTTTTAAAAATAATAATTTGTGTTACTCAAAATTTAAGCGTTTAGTTTTTAAGTGATTAGTCGCTTAATTTCCCATCACACTTTCTCTTGCAAAAAAGCACGCAAAGGTAAGCATTTCTCTCTGAATTAGCAAGCGTTTCTTTTCTTAAAAATCAAAATATTGCATTGTAACACAGTGAAGTGAGCCGTGTTGCTTTATCAACGCATTGCAATCTACGCCTACAATTTCCCTGTCTGGAAATGCTTTTTGGATTTGTGTGAGTGCAATTTCATCTTTGGGTGAGTTGTAAGTTGGCACTAATACGGCTCCGTTGATTATCA
The DNA here is from genome assembly GCA_964498765.1 of uncultured Paludibacter sp. Taxonomy (GTDB): domain Bacteria; phylum Bacteroidota; class Bacteroidia; order Bacteroidales; family Paludibacteraceae; genus UPXZ01. The sequence continues at coordinate 32,195 of CAZCIU010000025.1, forward strand.
GAAAATTGGCATAAGTAGCCGGAAGTCGTGTGGCTTCTTCATCAAAAACCGGATCAGCCATTGGCAGCCAAATCAGATTATATTTATTCTCAGAACCAATTAGCGTGAAGTATTTCAACTCTTTTTCCATCATTTTCAGCGCTTCGTAATGCTCATCTTTTTCATCGTCGCATTTCATGTAAGCGATGGTATCATGACTGCAAAATCTCGCCAAAGTATCTATGTGACTATCCGTATCATCGCCGGATAAATAGCCATTATTCAACCAAAGCACACGCTCTGCACCCAGGTATTTCTTCAGTTTGGCTTCAATTTTTTCTCGGGAAATATTGTTTCTGTTGTCAGAAAGCAGACATTCCGAAGTCGTTAGAATAGTTCCTTTTCCATCACTTTCGATGCTTCCACCTTCGAGAATAAAGTTTTTCCGACTTTTGTATTTTACGTGCGAAGGAAAAATTTTCTTGTCGAAAAGTTGAATGTTAATCTGATTATCCAGATTGGCAGCGAATTTCATTCCCCAACCGTTAAACGTAAAATCCAGCACGTAAGGTTTATGATTTTTCAGAATGGAAATTCCGCCATGATCACGCGCCCAAGTATCGTTACTGGGAATTTGAACGTATGTGATTTTGGATTGAGGCAATTCTTTCAGGTAATTTTTTACTTTCGCCTTATCCGCACAAACTACCAGCAGTCGCTGCCTTTTAGTGATTTCTTTCGCAATATTCACAAAACAAGCCACCACCTCATCCAACATATATGCCCAATCCGTATTTTCATGCGGAAATGTCAGTTGCACAAAGGACTGTGGCTCCCACTCGGCCGGCATTCGGATTTCTCTTTTTGTATTTCGATTTTCGATTTTCACTCTTTCAATAAAAAATTAGAAATTAGAGGGTAGAAGTTAAAACCCAAAATTTATAATTTATAAATCATAAATCTATACGTCCACTCGTTTCCATTTCACGCCTTCATCTACCAAAACTTGTTCTGGTGGAGAAAGTAACTGTTCCGGATTATGGAAAATCCGATTAAGCATTCTAAGTGAAGATGCATAATAAAAACCATCGCAAATCCGCTCGTCCACCACAAATTTCAACAAAATACTCTTGTAAGGTTTTACATTTCCATCGCGTGAAACGGTATGACGCTGGGATTTTTTACCCATAGCAACGAAAATACTGCAAGTTCCAAATTCATACAAATGGTGATAAATGGATTCTACGCCAATTGAGCCGATATTGGTTAAAAATACGCTGCTATGCCAAGGACTTACTTGCTCAATAAAGCGCGGTAATAATCCAATTTTATCCAGCCACGAAAAGAAGAAAACCACCGAACGCATCATAAAATCAGGAAAATAGCCCAATAACTTAGAAAGCAAATCTGTAGTGTTTTGCGAACCTTCCGGCTGACTCTCATCCAATTCTTCCTTGATTTTCCGAACTATATCCTGCAAAGTGTCCGTAGGCATAAAGTAAGGTTTTATCAAAGTTTCCTCGCCTTCATCGGTCAGCGAACGCTTGATAGCAATTGAAAAATTCAGGTAATTGCGTGCAAAAATCTTATTCCAAACCACAAAACGATTTAAGTTTGGGCGTTGGGAAACAAGCCTTACCATCGCTGCAATAACCACATGCATAATGGACAAACCGGGGATTTCTTCCTTATGCTCTCGGATAAATGACTCAATATTATCAATCGGAATTCGCTCTTCAAAGAAATTCTGAGCGTCCAAACGAGACCTTAAAAAATATGGAATGACAGCGAATACTGGATCCACTTTTCTCACACGCCAGCCATCATATCTGTCACCGATATGCCGACGGAAATACGGAAATCTATTCTCTTTGTACTTTTTCATGTGTGTTTTATTAGAACCATGACTGTTAGAGCCAAGATTTTTAGACTATTATGCTAAACTGCTAAATAAAAAAAACTTTTTTGTAATTATTTTAAACATAAAACGGCCTCAAAGATACAATATTATTTTATTCTTAATATATGTTTCAATTGTTACTTATCAACCGATAGCTATTTTTTCAGTTCGAGTTTCATCAGTTTATTCTGAAAAACGAGATTATTGTCAATTAGAAACCGTACTGTTTCAATGATTTTATTCTCCTTAAATTTCAGTTGCTCAGTCAGTTCATGAATACTCAAAGCACTTTTCTCCAAAGCTTCAAGTACATTTTCCCGTATTTTTTGAAATTCTTCATTCGAAAGTTCACCACTTTTCTTTTTCAGGCAAATATCACATTGACCGCACGCTTTTCCGTTTCGTTCACCAAAATAATTCAGTAAAATCAAACTGCGGCACACATTTTCATCCGAAGCATAGTCAATCATGCTTTTTACGCGTGAAACATAGCGTTCTTTGCGGTCATCGTAGGCTTCTTTTCCCAGAAAAACTCGTTCTTTTTGTTCGCGCTCGTGCGTGAAAGTCAGAAACGGCGTTTTTTTTCTGGGAATGTATTTCACAATTTGCTCCCTACTCAATCCTATCAGCTGTTCATAAACTTTATCCTGTTTCCAATTAAGCCTTTTGGCAATGGTTTCTTCATTTACAGCCGCCATATCGGTAAACAATCCGGTGTACGAGCGTAGCAAAATATGTATCAGTTTTTCCTGATCCGGCGAATGTTTTTGATTGTACAATTCATCTTTGTGACAAGTAAAAACCAGCAATGACGAGCTATCCTGCTCATCTGTCAGGTCCAGATAACCGGCTTGTTGGAGAATTTTGATGGAATTATACGCCACCAAAAGCGGTTGATGAAAACTCCTGCAAAAATCGCCCAAATCAAAAATAAATGTATTGTCCAATCCGGAACCAATGCCTACCTGGTAGTAATTGCCTATATTTTCGTAAATTTCCAGGACTTTTTCTTTCGGAGGAAAGGTATCAGCCACTCGTTTTCGCATTTTCACCACATCGGTATTATTGAAAAGCAATACCGCAAAAGCTTTTTTCTCATCGCGTCCTGCCCTGCCCGCTTCCTGAAAATAGGCTTCAATCGAATCGGGTAAATCCAGATGCACTACTGTACGCACTTCAGCTTTGTCAATTCCCATTCCGAAAGCATTTGTTGCCACAATGACGCGCGTTTCATCCTTTTTCCATCGATTTTGGCGGGCATCTTTCGTTTCGTTATTCAATCCGGCATGATAATGCTCGGCTTTAATCCCCTTTTCATTCAGCCAATCGGCAATTTCTTTCGTTTTTTTCCTATTACGCACATAAACTACCGACGAACCCGGAACCGATTTCAATATTTTCAGCAATTGCTCGTTTTTATCTTCCGTATGTCTTACCACATAAGCCAGATTGGAGCGATGAAAACTCATTCGGAAAACATTCTTTTCTTTGAAAAGCAATTTATCCTGAATATCATCTACGACTTCTGCCGTAGCAGTTGCAGTAAGTGCAAGCACCGGAGTGTCAGGCAGATAAGTTCTGATTTCGGAGATTTTCAGATAGGAAGGACGAAAATCATATCCCCACTGCGAAATACAATGCGATTCGTCCACGGCAATCAGCGAAACATCCATTTGCTTCACTTTCGTAATAAAAATGGCGGTTGCAAGCCTTTCGGGAGAAACATACAGAAATTTATAGGCTCCGTTTACGGCATTATCGAGCTTTTGAAGAATTTCTTTCGAAGTCAGCCCGGAATAAATTGCAGCAGCACGAATGTCTCGCTTTTTCAGGTTTTCCACCTGATCTTTCATCAACGCAATCAACGGTGTAACCACCACACAAAGTCCTTCCAAAGCCAAGGCGGGAACCTGAAACGTGAGCGATTTTCCTCCTCCGGTTGGCATCAGTCCTAGCGTATCTTTGCCGGAAAGCACACTTTTTATAATGTCTTCCTGCAAGGGGCGAAACGAATCGTATCCCCAGTAGGTTTTGAGTATTTCGTGAATGTTTTGCATGGCGTTTTAACGAAATACAAATTTAGGTAATTTTTTTGATTATGAGAAAAGGAGAATAAGTTTGGGTGTTTGGGTGTTTGG
>CAZCIU010000026.1:0-3813 GCA_964498765.1 uncultured Paludibacter sp.
GGAAAGCGTGTATACCCCTAAAGGGTATCGCGGGTTCGAATCCCGCTCTCTCCGCAATAAAGGGTGTAAATCAAGTGGTTACGAGATCTACACCCTTTTTTACACCCAGAAAAATTTATCACAGTATTACTTTAAGATGATTTTATTCTTAACCGAATCATAAGTATAATTTACTATACTGCCATTGATTAGCATATTAATTGCCTCGTCGATAATTCCAATTGGAACAACAAACCATTCTCTTGGTGTGATACGTTGATTTTGTTTATTAAAAACATCTATATCCAAACAAACATTGCCAAAAAATCTGTGTAATAGATTTTCAAAATTATGAGTATTTACATTAATACATCTATAAGTTGAAACTATTTGCACATCGGCAAATAAAAAAGTGGCCTCTTTCTCAGCATTTTTAATTCTATCTTCTACTTTATTAGCAGAAAATCCAATTTTGTATAAATTTGGGATGTCTTTAAGTTTTGGATGCTTTGAACTTAAAACATAAATCCAACCACTTTCCACATCTGGTTCTGAAACAATACCCATATTCGCTAACAATTCGTCTTCTGTGTTTGCAGATGTATTGGTTATCATTTTACCGTTTTTAAGAATGGCTTTACCTAACGACCTGAACAACATATTGGAAACTGTGCCATTTTCAAATATGGTTCTTGTTCTCCCATCAAGTCTTACTTCACCGCCTAATTTATTATATTTACGAGTTTTCTCAACATCTGTATTTTCTAAAAAACATAATAATCCATCAATTAAATAAAAATTTCCAAGAACTAAGTTTGTTTCTGGATCATTAAATTCTACCAATTTCCTTTTATTTTCTTTCAGTTCTTTGTGAACTTGTTGAAACATTACTTCATACCGTGCAAAATCTTTCTCGCTTATTGGTTTTCTTTTTGCTACGAAATCACTCTCAGCACGTTTCTCAGTGTGTTTTGGTGTGTGGTTGAAATCATAAAGAGAAGTTTCAGTATCAACTTCGAGAAGCCCTAAACTATCATCACTTAATATCTCATCCATTGATTGTGTTTCGATATTTACTACACCTAACAAATTGTGTTTATCGAAAGGTTTGAGTATTATTTTATGAGCTTCATTTTCTCTAAGTGCTTTCAATCTTGATAAAAGCCCATATTCAGCCATTGACGAGTTTGATGGCTCTCGTTTATTTTTATCAACAAATGAGTTTATTTCCATAAAAGTATCAACCAGCCGGTCTTCATCGGTTTTGACTAGATTTACTTTTGACTTTACATTCAGCAAACCTAAATCATCGCTTTCAAATATATCATCTAATGTTTTAGCCATTTTGCATTCTTTTTCTTTTTTCTTCCCTGATAAACAATAACCCTTCTGCCAGTCGTTTTTCCCGTGCATCAAAGGATTGAATGTTCGGTTCTTCTCCAGTTTCTTTTACCCACTCGTTTATTTTAGGCCAAAGCAATACGGCTTCCGCCTCCGTCATATCAATTTTTGTCAGATTTATAACATTCTGAATTGTTTTAAGAACTGTGGTAGTTACATTTTTTGATAATATTTCAAAAGCCTTTTGGAATGGATTGATAGTGTCAATCAAATCAATGTGAATATCATCAATATTAACAAAACTTCCGGCCATTCGGATAAATTTTTTACCGCCTTGTTCCACGACTGATCCATTCTTAATTACCGAATCAACTACAACGTGCTGCCGTACAGCTTCCACCTCTTCATCATTCAAATCCGGATATACTTCGCGAATGATTTTTGGAATTAGCACCGTATTTATCACCTCCGGTTCAAGGTTTCCGGGCATTGCCCTCAACATTGTATCATCCTGTAGAATGCGTGCTTTCAAGTCATTCAGGTCTGTTTCAATAATATCTTTTGCTCGTTGGGAAGTGGGTAATTTAAAACCATTAATATGAATGGTTGTGTCTTCAGTTTCTTCTTCATCATCATCCTTCAATGGCATCGGTTTGAAATTGATGTTTGGGGCAAGCACCTGCTCCATAAGCAGCGAAGCTGTAATTGCTTTTAGCATATTATTTACAGCCAATTTCACATCATCATCGACGGCGTCCGGCTGTGCTATCAAGTTGGTGAATTGCGCATGGGTTTTGTTTTCACTATCTCGCGTGGCACGACCGATTATCTGAATTATTTCAGTAAGCGAACCTCTATATCCAATAGTAAGTGCGTGTTCGCAAAATGGCCAATCGAAACCTTCTTTTGCCATCCCAAGAGCAATAATAATATCAATATCTTCCGGCTTACTTACTCCTCGCAAATACGTGACAACTTTATCACGCGATTGTGGATTGTCATTTACCAAGTCAGCCACTTTGAGAATTCTACCCGAACGTCTGCTTTTCACGTACATTATTTTGGTTTCATCATCCTGATATTCTACTTCTCCTAAACAATCAATGATATGACTTACTTCTTCAAGTTTTTGTTTGGACGACTCGGCAGAATTCACACTTGGAATATGTACGATGGTTTTCTTTTGTTCATCTAAAATCTCTTCCAAAGCTGAGATTCCGGTATCGGGTTGTGCCTTATAATATCTGCCCTGATAGAAATGATAGCCAATCCCAAGGGATTTCAGGTATTCATAGCCATTTAGTTGCTCGTAATAATTATAAGTAACTTTTGTAAATTTGGCTTCATCTTCGGGCAAGAGTACGGGAACGCTATCTCCACGGAAATAGGAACCGGTCATAGCTACAAGATGTGCATTGGAATTTTCCATCAAACTTTTTACTACTTCTCCAAGTCGATTGTCTCCATCGGCCGAAACGTGGTGAAACTCATCTACCGCCACCAGCGTATCGTTTAAGTCTTTTGGTTGAATACCCTCGTAAGCAAATCGTAGGGTGGCGTGTGTACAGATAAGTATCCGTTCATCGCTTTCCAAAAACCGAATAAAAGCTTTTACTTTACTTTTGTCGCTCCCGGGTGTACAAAGATTGTAATACGGATTAATTTCCCAGTCGGCAAAAAAACCGTATTTTACAAGTTCAGTAGGACTAAACGAACTACCAATCGAACGTTCAGGTACTGCTACAATGACTTTTTTAATGCTTTGATGTACCAATTTATCCAACGCAATAAACATCAATGCCCGGGACTTTCCTGATGCCGGTGGTGCTTTAATAAGCAAGTATTTGGCGGAGCGTGCTTCGTATGCTTTTTGTTGCATTTCACGCATTCCCATCTCGTTAGTTCTTTTGCTGCGTCCCGTTTGAGCATACTCTACTTCCACCAGATTAATTGGTTTCAAGTATTTGGGATGTGCCACTTCCACTTTTTCCTGCTTTTTTCTTTCGCGATGTTGTGTGGGAATAAGGATGGAAAAATTCACACTGTCATACGCTATTTCGCCCAGCAAAAGATTGATGCTGTCATCATAAATCACATAATCTTTCCTCTCCAAATCACTTGGATAACTCACGCCTTCAATTACCCAACCTTTCAGTTCCACAAGCATCCGTGGACTATTCAGTGAATATCCACCTTGTAGAAGTAGGTATTTAATGGGTTTCATTGCTGAATACTTGCCGAATTTATCTTTTTTGAAAAGCTTATTCAGATAAAACTCGCTCAAATCTCGGTATTCAACATCCTTCTCGCCAATCCGAATAGCGTGAAGGTATTCGTTAGCAATGGTCAGGTAAAGAATGTTTTCCTTGCTTAAACCCAGTTCATCTATTTTTTCTTGAAGTTCTTTTGAGTATGTCATAGCTCGTTAATCGTTTGCGGGTAAATATGATTGACAAGTGTTTTTTGCTAATCAAAATGATTAGCAAATAGAAT
>CAZCIU010000026.1:3913-35668 GCA_964498765.1 uncultured Paludibacter sp.
TTTAAACTCTTATTAACCGCATAAGGTGTTCAAATGAATATAATGCAGGTTTATTGCCTGATGCTTCTTCTTTTAAGTGTAGCAAACCGCTATCGTTTAACTTTCTCAACAAATTATTTCCTGTTGGTTGTGGAATTCCGGTATGTTTATAATAATTATTTGTTCTAAAAACAGGATTGCTAAAAATAAAATCCAATGTTGCAATACTCCATTTGGATGAGAGAGCATTAGTGAATTCTATTTTCATTTGGTCATATAAATTTTGAATTTTTTGAGTTATTTCTAAATTTTTGTTGGCCTGCTCTGTTATCGCAAGTAAGAAAAAATCAATCCATTGATCCCAGTTGTTTGTGCGTGAGACTTCTCTCAATCTCTTTATATACATCTCTTTGTGTTCATCAAAATAGCCACTGATATAGAAATGAGGTTCATCTATTACCTTGTATTTCCAAAGTAAAAGCGGGATAAGCATTCTCCCAATTCTTCCATTCCCATCTTCAAATGGATGGAGTGCCTCAAACTCTAAATGCAAAATAGCTGTTTTTATCAAATTTGGTAAATTTGAATGTTCTGCAAAATAGCTCCATTTTTCTAATCCTTCTTGCAATTTTTCAGGCGTAACGGGTACAAAATAAACAGATTTTAAAAGTTCATCTCCCAAATAGTTTTGTTGCGATTTAAACTGACCGGGATTTTTTTGTGCGCCTCTGCCTAAACTCAATAATTGTTGATGCATCATTCTAATAAATGCTGGCGTAATTTCATATCCGTCTGTTATTGATTTTTGTGCATTACGCATTGTACGCTGATAAAGAATGGTTTCAATGATGTCATTTTTAATATGCAATGTTTCTTCATTTTCTAATTGATATTCCATCACTTCATCCATTGTGCTAATGGTTCCTTCCATCCGTGATGACATTACTGCTTCCTGGTTGCGTAACGGGGCTAAAAATATTTCATTGTTGTGCATATTTTTGAGCATCTGATCAAAACGTGCCAAAGCCTCAGTTGCTTTAAGAAGATTGTCCATAAAAAATGAATAATCTAATTTAGTTGGAGGAAATTTATCGTAATGATAATCGATTGCTTTTGTAAAATCCAGCATAATATTTAAACAGTTTTGGTTTAGCACAAAGATAATAAAAGTTTTTTGTTAATCAAATATCGCTGTATATAATTAACAAAAGGAACTGTCAATCATTTTCCGACAGAAACGAAAGGCTGTTTTATTTGTTACTCATTATTGATTGCAATAGCATGTTGTTAATCATATTTATTGAAAAACGATTAGCACCGTGATTTGCTAATCGTTTTGATTAGGGAGAAAAGCATTCTTTTTTACTTACACACAATGCGGTTTTTAACCGCAATGTGCTCTGTGTTATTTTTTCTTGCCTTTCTTTTCCTTTGCCCACAGCGTATCCCGGCGTGTCATTTCGTCGTACAGGCGGAAAAGGTATTCCAGCCGTTCGGCATCACTGGTGAAGGGCGCGAGGCGGTAAACTCGCTCAATGGCTTCATCTAGTTCGCGATGTGCTTGCCGAAGCCCGACGGGCATTGTTTCGGGATTGTAGAGCCACGCCATAGTCTTGTGCGGATATTTGGCCCGCTCGTCCAATATCGAATACACGTACTGATTAATCGTGTGCTTTTGTTTATCCGAAATTTCAGGAAAAGGGAATGTATTGTAGCAAAGCTTGGCTGAATACCGATAATCGGTTTTTAACTTTCCACCCACGGTATCTACCCAAACCATATGCATCTTGGAATGAAGTATGCCAAAAAGCCAAGGTTGGGCATCGTAAATAGCCATATTTGGTGCAACAATAATACTCTCTTTATCTAAGAAGCCAATAGGGATATATTCTCTTCTTTCAGAGGAAACACTTGGAATAAAAATCGCATCTGTTTTCTTGTATCTTATTTCGGCAAATTTGTGTGGATATATAGACAAACTTCTTGTTGCTTCTCTTTTACTCTCTAATCTATTTTGACGAGTGAGTTCTATGCGATTTCTTATAATTTCGATATTGTTAGCTTCAATTAATTCATCATCCTCAATCCATAAACAATACTTATTAATGCCTCTTAAAAATTCAAGTGAACCTATTAATTTCTTGATAAATTTTGCAGAATTTGGTTCAGTCTTAATGAATTGTTCTTTTTCCTCTTCAGTTAAAAACAAATGTCCACCGTCATTAGCCATATTTCCAAAATTCATTTCAGGAAAATTGCTTAATGGTTTTGACTTTGAGGAGATAAACACATTACTGCTATCCAGTAAATAGGCATTTATATTTTTTACTTCCTTTCGGATATTGTTGTTGAAAAGGTACTTAGGCTGGTTGCCAATACTATTCCTTAATCCAACAATTATAACCGTAACTCCGGCATTTCCAATGGCATTATTTGTCCATTTAAAAGATAAATGTGCAAAACTTATTTCGATATTCTCATTCAAAACTTTTGACCAAAATAACGCCACCTGCTCTCCTTGACAGATAGAATTTGTGGAAACAAAAGCTAGTTTTGCATTGCATCCTTCAATGTATTTTGCCCCTTTGTAAAACCAAATGGAAATGTAATCCAGATTATTATAACCTTTTATTCCTTGCAATGTAGTTTCAACGTCTTTTTTTTGGTCTTTATCCTGCATTCGAGCACCCAAGTACGGCGGATTACCGATTAGATAAATTTCGTCATCTTGATTTCTTGGGCAAACTTCATCCCATATTACAAAGGCTGCATTGTCACAGGTAATATGTCCGGCTTGTTTGAGCGGGAGAATGGGTTCGGATTTTCCCCAGTCCATCAGCTCCGCTTCAAACACCATATTCATCTGATGCTCGGCCAGCCAAAGCGACAGCAAAGCCACTTCGTGTGCAAAATCTTTTATCTCGATACCGTAAAATTGCGTGAGCGTAATACTTGTGAAATGAATGGTTCGTTCGCCTCGCTTTTCGGCTTCAAGTTCTATCAGGCGCTGAATGATTTTAATTTCGAGCAATCGAAGCTCTTTGTACGTGATAATCAGAAAATTTCCACTTCCACAGGCGGGGTCAAAAAACTTGATTTTTCCCATTCGGTTGATAAGTCGTTTCAGTGCTTTTTCATTGTCGCGTTGTTTTTCAAATTCCTCGTAAAGTTCATCCAAAAAAAGCGGTCGTATCAGTTTTAGGATATTTTCTACCGAAGTGTAGTGCATTCCCAGTCCGCTTCGTTCGTCAGGGTCTGCCACGGCTTGTATCATCGAACCGAAAATATCGGGATTTATCTCGCTCCAATTCAGTTCACTGCAGTTGAGGAGAATGTTCCTTGATTTTCGGGAAAACAGGTGTGTGTAAATTTCTTGTCTGAATAATCCGCCATTCACATACGGAAAGTGCTGCACGTAAGCAGGATGTATTCCGGCATAGCTGTTGAGTTTCCGGAATAAATCATTCATCAGCACATTCACATTTGCTCCGTCTTCACTTGTGTGCAATTTAATGGCTTTGGTAAATATACCTTCATCAAAAATCCCCGTATCTTCTGCAAAAAAACAGAAAAGCAATCGTGTCAAAAAGACGTTAAGCAGGTGTGTATGCCCCTCTTTTAATACCAGATTGTCTTCGATGAGTATATCGTAAAGCTTAGCAAGTTCGTAGGCAGCATTTCGGTCTGCTTCGTTGTTATTGCTTTGTTTGTAAATCTCTCCTCCGATAAGTGGAAGAAAAAACTCAAAATTTTGCGGAAGCTCATAGTAAGAAAATTCTTTGTTGTAGCGGAGTTTCAGATCACGCACGGCAAGAGTATTCCTATCCGTGAGTAGAACAAAGCGTGGATTTTGTTTTAAAATCCGCTCATCACCTGCCAGTCTTTCTACTTCGTAGAGAAGGTTGTGACTGTCGGCTATTTTGAAAAAAATCTTGCCTTTATACAGACTTCATCTGCCTCTCGGGACATGTTGAAGTCGCCTTTTTTAAGTCTTGTGACCGATGTTTTTGAAATGCCATAAGCCAATAAAAAATCGTAGATAAACTCATCGTTCATCGGATTTTCTGTCAATTTGATCAGGTTATTTTCTATTTCTTTGGAGGTCATTTGCTTGGAAGTGTGATACCTTATTTATTCCTTTCTGCAAATTTAACAAAAGAAAACGGAATTTTGATAAGGGATATTCAATAAAAAATAAAACGACTGCTATTGCTCGTTCCATCCAGTTGTTTTGCAGAAACTATTACTATTTCAACCAAAACTACTCGATAGTATCAACGCCATTTATTACAAAGTGAAATTTGTTAGGGTTGCAATGCCCGCTCTCTCCGCAATAATGGGTGTAAATCAAATAGTTACGAGATTCACACCCTTTTTTTCAACCGAAAATTAGATAAAAAAAACGATTGAGCTTAAAAACTCAATCGCTATTTCTATCTATTATCAATCAATAATCTCAAATCTCCCATTGCTCCAGACTATCAATTAAGTCATCAAAACAGGAAATTTTTGATTTTGCTTTTACGGCTGCAATTTGAGCATCCATTGCATCGTTATACGTTTCTGCAGTCACATCGCGTATCACACCAAGTGCAATCGGCAATTCCGGACCTTGCATCATAGCCAGTTCCCAGTGAAGCGTTGGATTTGGATTTTGGGCATCGTGAACCAAAATATCAGCTTCTGTAATGCCGTTTTCTCCTATCGTAACCGCTTTTAGGCTGCCATTGTCCATAATCAACCCTTTGTTTCTTGCTACACCGAAAATCATCGGTTTGCCATCCTCAAGGAAAATCATTTTATCCGGGCGAGTGTTTTTCTCGGCGAGATAACTGTGTGCGCCGTCATTGAAAATCACGCAATTTACCAAGCATTCGATTACAGAAGTTCCTTTGTGTTTGGCAGCAGCCAGCATTACTTGCTGTGCATTCTTCAAATCCACATCAAGCAATCTGCCGAAGAAAGTTCCACGCGCTCCGAAAGTTAATTCTGCTGGACGGAAAGGCTCCTCAATGGTGCCATAAGGCGATGATTTGGTAATGCGACCTTTCAAAGTAGTAGGTGAAAACTGACCTTTGGTCAAACCATATATCTGATTATTGAACAACAAAACATTGATATCAATATTACGTCTAACGCTATGAATAAAGTGATTTCCTCCAATGGCAAGGCAGTCGCCATCTCCGGTAATTTGCCACACGGTAAGCTCAGGATTAGCCACTTTTACGCCGGTAGCTATAGCCGCTCCACGTCCGTGAATGGTGTGAAATCCGTAGCTGCTGATGTAATAAGGCAATCGCGAAGAACATCCGATACCTGAAATCACAGCCGTATGATGTGGCGCAATAGCCAGTTCGGCCATCACTTTTTGTAAACTATTAATAATGGCATAGTCACCACAACCGGGACACCAGCGAACTTGCTGATCGCTTTTGAAATCTTTGGCAGTATAATCTATTTTAACAGCTTCCATTGTATTCTATTTTAAGATTAATTCAAACTGATCTTCCAATTCCGTAACGGTAAATGGCTGACCTTGTACTTTGTTGTATTGCAATAGGTTTAATCCCGGAATTTCTGCGCGCAAATAGCTCGCAAATTGACCGGAATTAAGCTCACACACTACTATTTTCTTGTATTTTTTCAATACTTCTTCCGTGTTTTTCGGCAGCGGATTAATGTAGTTGAAGTGAGCCATTGCAATGTTTTTTCCTTTTTTGTTCATGCCGGAAACTGTACTCATCAAGTGTCCGCGAGTGCTTCCCCAACCGACTACAAGAAGATCTGCATTTTCATTGCCAAATACTTCCAAATCAGGAATTAAATTCACTACGTTTTTCACTTTTGCTTCGCGGGTTGCCACCATTTTTTCGTGGTTTTGCGGAGCTGAAGAGATGCTTCCTTTGAAATAATCTTTTTCTAAACCGCCGTTGCGATATTCTATTCCTTCCATTCCCGGAACAGCCCAGTAGCGAACTTTCGTGTCTTCGTTGCGGCTGGCAGCATTGTAATTTACAAATCCTTCCGGAACGTAATTCGGTTTAATTTCCGGAAGCTCGGCAAGTTTTGGAAGTTTCCAAAGCGAAGTTCCGTTTCCTAAAAACGCATCCGAAAGTACAATCACTGCCGTCATATATTCCAACGCTATTTTTGCAGCCATAAACGTGTAATGGAAACAATCATCCGGTGTGCTAGGCGCTAAAACCACAACGGGACTTTCGCCATTTCTGCCGTGTAAAGCTTGCAGCAAGTCGGTTTGTTCGGTCTTGGTTGGCATTCCCGTAGAAGGTCCGCCGCGCATAACATTTATAATTACTAAAGGCAGTTCGGCCATAACAGCCAGCCCGATAGCTTCTGATTTGAGGGCTAAACCAGGTCCAGATGTGCTTGTAGCCGCTAAACATCCTGCAAATGATGCACCTATACTGGTGGCAATTCCGGCAATTTCATCTTCACACTGAACTACTTTCACTCCTAAATCACGACGAAGCGCCAATTCGTGCATAATGTCCGTAGCCGGCGTGATAGGATAACTTCCCAAGAATAGTTGCAAACCGGCTTTTTCGGCAGCTGCTATCAATCCGTATGCAGTGGCAGTATTTCCAGAAATACTGGTGTATTTTCCGGGTTTTGTGTGTTCCGAACGCTCAATGGTGTAGGTCGGAATGGTTAAATGCAAGTTATTTCCATAATTATAACCATCGTTCAGCACTTTCACGTTTGCTTCCAGAACGGTTGGTTTTTTCTTAAATTTGTTTTGGATAAAATGTTCGGCTTTGTCCATCGGACGATTAAAAAGCCAGCAAATTACACCTAATGCAAACATATTTTTGCTTCGTAAAATATCTTTTCCATCCATTCCGTAGCCATCCAGACTTTTTTGCGTCATGGTAGTAAGCGGAGCCGGAATAAGCGTAATGCTTTCAGATACAGCTAATTCGGTGAAAGGATCTTCGGTGATAAATCCCGCTTTGGTCATATCACTTTTTTGAAAACTGTCTTCATCGAAAATGATAACTCCTCCTTTTTTCACTTTTTTGATAAACACCTTTAGCGCAGCAGGATTCATTGCCACAAAAACATCGGCTTCATCGCCCGGCGTGTATATTTTTCCTGAACCAACGTGTACCTGAAATCCGGATACACCGCCAACTGTACCCTGAGGAGCACGAATTTCAGCCGGATAATCCGGGAAAGTAGAAATTTCATTGCCGATTACGGCAGAAATATTGGAAAATAAAGTCCCCGTAAGCTGCATACCGTCGCCGGAGTCACCAGCAAACAGAACTACTACATTGTCCAATTCTTTTACTTTGATGTTTTCCATTTAGCTATTTCTTTACGAATTAAAATATCCGATTTTATTTAGATTAATGATTAATTTCTTTGTTCTTGTTTCTTGGTGAGAATTTAAGAACTAGCCCGATGGAAATCAGAAATCCTAAAAATCCAGTTTGCAAATGAATAATTCGTTAGTACTTTTAAAATTATTCCACCGATGATAAAAACGTCACTGACAATGAAAATAGGTATGATTTTATTTAAATTCATGACTATAAAGTATTTTTTGTGTACGACAAGAATAATGTTCGATTATCGTCAGATACATTATTGGAAAATAAAATTTCAGCAAGCTCATTTTATCAGATGATTAGCAGATAAATAGAGCTGTAACATTATCCTTTTCTTTTACTTTGATGTTTTCAAGTATTAAATCAGATAAGAATGTTTTACCGCTTGATAGCTTCAAATTCGCGGAATTCGTTATAATTCGTGTAATTTGTATTTAAAAATCAGCATTATTCGGAGTCCGTGGGAACGGAATTACGTCGCGGATATTGGCCATTCCGGTCACGAAAAGCAACAGACGTTCAAATCCAAGTCCAAATCCCGAGTGCGGTGCAGTCCCGAAACGACGAGTATCCAGATACCACCAGATGTCTTTTTCCGGCACGCCCATTCCGGCAGCACGTGTTCTTAGTTTTTCGTAATCTTCCTCACGCTGAGAACCGCCGATGATTTCGCCGATTTTTGGGAAAAGAACGTCCATAGCACGCACGGTTTTTCCGTCTTCGTTGAGCTTCATGTAGAATGCCTTGATTTCCTGCGGATAATCGGTCAGGATAACCGGTTTTTTGAAATGTTTTTCCACCAGATAGCGTTCGTGTTCAGACTGCAAGTCAGTTCCCCAACCTACGCGGAATTCGAATTTATGACCGTTAGCCACAGCTTCTTCCAGGATTTTAATTCCTTCGGTATAAGTCAGGCGTTTGAAGTCATTTTCAACTACAAATTTCAATCGCTCAATCAATTCCTTGTCGTACATTTCGTTGAGGAATTTCAAGTCATCTTCGCAATTATCCAATGCCCATTGCACGCAATACTGGATAAAATCCTGCGCCAACTGCATATTTTCTTCAATTTCGTTAAATGCCACTTCCGGTTCAATCATCCAGAATTCGGATAAGTGGCGCGGAGTGTTTGAGTTTTCTGCACGGAAAGTCGGTCCGAATGTATAAATCGCTCCCAATGCCATTGCTGCTAATTCACCTTCAAGCTGTCCGGAAACAGTCAGATTAGCGTGTCTGCCGAAGAAATCCTCAGAAAAATCTACTTCGCCTTTGTCGTTTTTCTTCACATTCGCCAAGTCCATGGTAGTAACCTGGAACATTTGTCCGGCACCTTCGGCATCCGAAGCGGTGATAATCGGCGTGTGGAAATAGAAAAATCCGCGGTCGTGGAAAAACTTGTGAATGGCAATTGCCATGTGGTGGCGGATGCGGAAAACAGCTCCAAACGTATTGGTGCGCGGACGCAAATGCGCAATCTCGCGAAGAAATTCGAGCGTATGTCCTTTTTTCTGCAATGGATAAGTTTCAGGATCAGCACCGCCATAAATCAACACATCTTCTGCCTGAATTTCCACGGTTTGCCCTTTGCCCTGCGACTCTACCAATTTTCCAGTAACACTAATACAAGCTCCGGTAGTGATTGGTTTCAGATATTCCTCATCAAACTTACCCAAATCAATGACGATTTGAATGTTATTAATCGTAGAACCATCATTCAAAGCTACGAAACTTACGTTTTTGTTACCACGGCGAGTACGAACCCAGCCTTTAATATTTACATCTGTACCGTACGCCGTACTTTTCAGCGTATCAACGATTTTTGTTCTTTGCATAAAAATAATAAGCTCATTCTCCCGAAAAGGCTGAATCTGCTTTTTGGGAAAAATGAAGCATCTCAAATTAGTTTGAAAATAAAAAATAATGCTTTGAGGCGCTTAAATCTCTATTTGGAGATAATTTTTTCGCCTTCTAAAATTCACTGCAAATTTAATACATTTTAATCATTAAAAGGGAATTTATCGCAAATAAAAAAGCACTTGTCGGAAAACAAGTGCCTTAAAATGATTTGTTTATTGGAAAAACTTATAATTTTTGCTGATAATGGGTTTTCTCTATCTTTTTGAGTAAGATTTATTTCTTTTTCGTGCTTGATTTTTTCGAAATCGGTTGGTTGTCGATACTTCCAAGCATGGTCATTGCGCAGCGGAAACCGATGTCGTTAGCCGATTTATTTTGATCCAAATATCGGCGAGTAGCAGGATTAATCCAATAAGAACGATCTTTCCACGATCCACCTTTGTACACACGTGTGGTGTTAGTTACTTTTGGAGCCAACACATCGGTTGGGTCGAGCTGACGATTATTTCTAATTGCCGACATACCTTCCGGATCGGTGTGAAGTTGGAAGTCAGTCACAATTTGATTGCTGCCATCTGAATAACCGCGCATATCGTCTTCCGGCAATACAACACGTGCAATTCTACCTAATGAATCAACTCTGAGCTGATATCTGCCATTAATGTCTTGTGATTCTGCAAGGTAAGTATAGCCTTGATTTCCACGGTACGGATTGTAATCAGAAACTTCCTGATGCGAAGTGGAGCGATACACGTCCAAAACCCATTCATTTACATTTCCTGCCATATTATACAGCCCAAAATCATTTGGTGGATATGCATTTCCAGGTGCAGTAGTAGTGTATTTATCGTTCAAGTCACCTGCAGTTCCCATCATATCGCCTCGTCCGCGTACGAAGTTAGCTTGCATTCTGCCTTGCGTTTTGCCTTTTTCGGTTGTGCGCAAGCGATCGCCGGTCCAAGGATACATTCTTCCTTCTGCCACCATACCGGTTTTATCGGCTTTCAGTCCGTAAGCTGCAAATTCCCATTCAGCCTCAGTCGGTAGTCGGAAATTCGGGAACATCAGTCCGTCGCCCATTTGCGCTTTGCGAGGGTTGTCAAATGGCCCTTTCAGCGGTTTTGGACCCGGAGCAGGATTGTATGTGCGCTGAAGCAGGTATTTTTCCGTATTGAAAACAAAATTTTGTGCGATGCTGTCGTGGTCATTTACACGCTGAATATATGAAAAATCAGGTGCAGCTAATACACCCGCTTTTACCAGTACCAATTCATTCATTCGGTCAGTTCGCCATTGGCAATAATCCATGGCTTGTTCCCACGTTACACCCACAACTGGATAATGATTAAAGGCCGGATGCGAATAATATCTGTCGTAATAAGGCTCGTTATAAGTAAGCGGATCGGTAGATTTATCTACGTTTGGCATGGCATTTTGCACCAATCGAGGAGCCGTTTCTCCAAAAACCACATCCATCCAATGCGTGTATTCGCGCCACATCAGGTTGCTAACTTCGTATTGATCCATGTAAAATGAGCCTACAGTCACTCGTCGCGATAGATTGTTGCGCTGAGCGGTAATCATATCTGTTTTTTCGCCCATCATAAATGTTCCACCTTCTATAACTACCATTCCGCCCGGAATCTGAGGTTTGAAATCTTCCTGAGCCGCAAAACCGGATGATGCATAGCCATTTCCTCCGGAAAAGTTTTCATTCTGGTAAGTCCAGCCTGTAGCGGTAGAAACCGTTGAGCCTTTGGGAGGTGGAGCTTGCTTATTTTGATTTCGGGGTGCGCACGAAGCGGCAACTGCTAAAATCAGCACAAAACTTGCAAGTTTTATTACATTATTAGAATTCATATAATTTATTGATATATAAAGTAATAACTAATTGTTTGAAGAAAAAAATGTCCAGGAAAAAAGCCAAAAATCGGCTGATTTCTTAAAGACAGCGAGCATTAAACTTTTAATATAACTTAATTTCGGTCAAAAACGTATATTTTAGGCTATATTTTTTAATAATTATCAAAAACAAGCCGGAAAAATCGTTTAATTTCTTACTTTTGTAGAATAATCAAAAATATAACGACAAAAATCTAAACATATTTCATTGTAACGATGGATTTTATCCCATTCCAGCTAAATATCAAAGGTAAATTATTTGATTTGACTAGGCCGGTTGTGATGGCTATAATTAACGTCACGCCCGATTCTTTCTATAGCTTAAGTCGTCACAGTGCCGAAAAAGATGTGCTGAAATCCGTGGAAAAAGCACTGAAAGACGGTGCCGAAATCATTGATGTAGGCGCGTATTCTACTCGACCGACTTCTCGTCACATTTCTGAAGAAGAAGAAATAGAAAGGCTTCACAAACCCCTTAAATCCATACAATCTCACTTTCCGGAAGCAGTTGTTTCGCTAGATACGTATCGCTCGGGCGTTGCCAGATGGGCGGTTGAGAGTTTCGGTGTCAGCATTATCAACGATGTAAGCGGCGGTACGTTGGACGATTTTATGTTTGAAACGATGGCAGATTTGCAGGTTCCGTACATTTTGATGCACATGAAAGGCACGCCGCAAAACATGCAAGAGCATACTGATTACGATGATATGTTGTCGGAGATTATGGCTTTTTTTGAAAAAAGAATAGCGCAACTCATTCATTTGGGCGTGAAAGATATTATTGTTGATCCGGGTTTTGGATTTGCTAAAACCACCGATCAAAACTACGAACTGCTAGCTAAAATGTACTATTTCAAAGAATTAGGTTTTCCGATTTTACATGGCATTTCCCGAAAATCTATGATTTACAAGCTTTTGGACACAACTCCCGAAGAAGCACTGAACGGAACTACGGCTTTGAATGTTTTAGGGTTGATAAATGGTGCCAACATTCTGCGTGTGCACGATGTAAAAGAGGCGGTTGAGGCAATTAAAATTTTCGAAAAATATAATTATTTCCATCCGTAACGTTTAATTAAGCAAGAGATGGTTTTCAATATTGGAATAAAAGACATAGTAGATATAATCCTGACGGCTTTTTTGCTGTTTGGAGCGTATAAATTGCTGCGAAAATCGGGCGCGTCGGCCGTTTTTGTCGGCGTGCTTACGTTTGTCATCGTGTGGTTTGTGGTTTCTCAGGTTTTGAGAATGGAATTGCTCGGTGGAATTTTGGACGCGGTGATAAATGTAGGTGCATTTGCTTTGATCGTTTTGTTTCAGACCGAAATAAAGCGGTTTTTCTCACGAATTGGCTCCAGTAAAAACTGGGGAGTTTTGAATTATCTGAAGCGATTTATCAAAACCAGCGAAACCGAAGCAAACAAGACCGATTACGATTTAATACAGATAGTACTTGCCTGCCGAAATATGTCCAAAACGGCAACCGGAGGATTAATTGTTTTGACTCGGGAGAATGATTTGGAGTTTTTTGCTCAAACCGGCGAAGCAGTTGATTCTCGAATTAGCTCTCGATTGATTGAAAATATTTTCTTTAAAAACAGTCCGCTTCACGATGGCGCCTTGATTATTTCTAACAGAAGACTTCGTGCTGCTGCTTGCATTTTACCCGTTTCCAATAATCAAAATATCCCAAAAAGACTAGGTTTGCGCCACCGTTCGGCTCTTGGAATTTCCGAACAATCAGACGCTATTGCCATCATTATTTCTGAAGAAACCGGGCAAATTTCATGGGCTGTGAATGGAAGACTTACCATCAATGAAAAACCGGAAGTACTCGAACATTTCCTTTCGGAAGAGATGAAAGACGTAAAATAATTTAATTTTGCTACTATGTTTTCAAAATATTACTCGCTGACAATCATGCTTTTGCTATGCCTTGGTTGTCAAGTAAATGCACAGAAAAATCTTGCTATCCAGGTTTTTAACGACCAGAATATTCAGTTCGTTCCCGGTGAAATTCCTGATGGATTTAATGAAAAAAACGGTGTAATTCAACTTGCCAACGGCAGAATTGCCATAAAAAAAATCAATATCCCGAAATTCAAACGAAATACGACTGCACACGTAAAAATCACGCTCACATCCAATGGCGATCCGTGGGATAAATCGGGTTCGTGCTTTATTATCCCGAAATCATCGGCCATAAATATGCTAAACATTGCTAAAGGCGAACGAAATTATCCCGAAATTGACAGTACAAAATACGAAAAATTACGCGGAATAGTTCCCGGCGCGGATTATCTGCCAACAGTGGAATTGATGCGATTTATGACACCCTTTGGGGTGGGGCATTTCAGCGGGGCAAACGACAGTACTTCGCGTAAAAGAATGCCGGTTTACATTGACGGATGGGCGAGAAATGTACAATGGAAGCAGAATATCAGCGATTTGATGCCGCTGATGGAAGGTGAAGTGTACATGGGAGTTTACATTGACACCTGGACAGACAAAGGTTACACGGTCAGCGTCAATCTCGACTTTGAGGAAAGCAAAATTCGTCAGGATAAAATGCCTAAGCGGGAAATTTTACCATTGCTGAATACCGTTTTTTATCTTGGTCAGTCTATCCCGGATATTTTTGCACGAAAGGACGTTTCCATTCCGTTTGTTCTTCCTAAAAACGCCAAAAATGTTCGTTTGAAATACATAACAACAGGACACGGAGGACATGCCGGAGGCGATGAATTTGTGGAAAAAGAAAACATTATTTCCGTGGACGGATCAGAAGTTTTTCGGTTTACGCCGTGGAGAACGGATTGTGCTTCATTCAGACGCTACAACCCGACATCCGGAGTTTGGTTGCAAAAGCGGACAGTGGCGTATATTTCTCGTACCGGACGTGCAGAAAAAGAAATTGAAGAGCCGCTGGCATCATCGGATTTATCGCGCTCCAACTGGTGTCCGGGCAGCGACGTAATGCCGGAAACCATCGCCTTGCCAAATCTCAAAGCTGGAAATCATACGCTTACCATTTCTATTCCGAAAGCTCAGGCTTCTGAAGGTAATGCGCTGAACCATTGGTTGGTATCGGCTTATTTGGTGTGGGAGAATTAGTTTATAGTAAACAATTATTAGTCAATAATATAAAAAACATGAATATCTTACTTATCGGTTCCGGCGGTCGCGAGCACGCCTTGGCTTGGAAAATTGCTCAAAGCCCGAAATTGTCAAAGCTTTTCATTGCACCCGGAAATGCGGGAACTTCGGCTGTTGGAACAAATTTAAATATAAATGCTTCTGATTTTCAAGCGGTGAAAAATGCCGTTTTGGAACATAATATCAACTTGGTTTTGGTTGGGCCGGAAGATCCGCTGGTTAATGGAATTGCCGATTTTTTTGAAAATGACGAGGAGCTAAAATTTATTCCTATGGTTGGACCGAACAAGGAAGCCGCACAACTGGAAGGCAGCAAGGATTTTTCCAAAAAATTTATGGTAAAACATAATATTCCAACGGCTCGCTACATGAGTGTTTCCAAAATAAATCTGAATGCCGGAGTAAATTTTCTGAAAAAACTCAATCCGCCTTATGTGCTAAAAGCCGATGGATTGGCGGCAGGAAAGGGTGTTTTGATAATAAATGACCTGAACGAAGCCGTGGCAGAATTGGAAAATATGTTGGGAGGAAAATTCGGAAAAGCGGGTGATACGGTGGTGATAGAGGAATTTTTGTCGGGAATTGAATGTTCGGTTTTTGTGATTACGGATGGCAAAAACTACCAAATTCTGCCCGAAGCAAAAGACTACAAACGCATTGGAGAGGGCGATACAGGACTGAATACGGGCGGAATGGGAGCTGTTTCGCCGGTGAGTTTTGCGGATGCAGCTTTTATGGAAAAAGTTGAAAATTGCATCATCAAACCAACCGTGGAGGGACTGCAAAAAGACGGAATTACGTACAAAGGATTTATATTTTTCGGCTTGATAAAAGTGGATGGCGATCCGTTCGTGATTGAATACAACGCGCGTATGGGCGACCCGGAAACGGAAGTGGTGATTTTGCGATTGAAATCGGATTTGGTAGATTTGCTGGAAGGCGTAGCAGAAGGAAATTTGGATGAAAAAACGGTGGAATTTGACGAGCGTTCGGCCGTTACGGTAATGTTAGTATCGGGCGGATATCCCGAAGAGTATCAGAAAGGTATGAAAATTTCGGGTCTTGAAAAAGTGAACGACAGCATTGTTTTTCACGCCGGAACCAAAGCTGATAATAACGACATTCTGACCAACGGCGGACGCGTGATTGCAGTGAGCAGCTACGGAAAAAACAAAGACGAAGCATTGGCTGTTTCATTTAAAAATGCAGAATTGATTGATTTTGACGGGAAATATTTCCGAAGAGATATTGGGTTTGACTTGTAAAAACGAATTGTGCGAATTTATACGAATTACGCAAATTTAAGAAATCATTTTATTAACTAAATAAAGTCCCCGCGCAAATTTGGGGCTTAATATTATGGCAAAAATACTTGTAATTGACGACGAGCGAAGCATTCGGAATACGATGAAGGATATTCTGGAATTTGAAAAGCATAAAGTGGTGCTGGCCGAAAACGGTCGAGTGGGCTTGGATACTGCACTCAATGATGAGTTTGACCTGATTTTTTCGGACATAAAAATGCCTGAAATGGACGGAATGGAGCTGCTTGAACAACTTCAAGAAAAGGAAGTGGAAGCACCTGTGGTGATGATTTCCGGGCACGGCAACATCGGGACAGCTGTGGAGTGCATCAAAAAAGGTGCTTTTGATTTTATCGAGAAACCGATTGACCTGAATCGAATGCTTGTTACCGTGCGTAATGCGTTGGATAAGAATACTTTGGTGACGGAAACAAAAACGCTGAAAAAGAAAGTGGCTTCTAAAAATCAGATGATTGGGAAGTCGAAAGCCATAGAAGAAGTGCGTGAAATGATTGAAAAAGTGGCGCCAACTGATGCTCGTGTGATGATTACCGGAGCAAATGGAACGGGTAAAGAGGTTGTGGCGCGTCTGCTTTTTGAAAACAGCAATCGCTCCCAATTCCCGTTTGTTGAGGTAAACTGCGCGGCCATTCCTTCGGAACTGATTGAAAGCGAGCTTTTTGGACACGAAAAAGGTTCGTTTACATCGGCACACAAGCAGCGTATCGGGAAATTCGAGCAAGCTGATAGCGGAACCATTTTTCTGGATGAAATCGGCGATATGAGCCTTTCTGCACAAACAAAAGTGCTTCGGGCTTTGCAGGAAAATGAAGTTTCGCGCGTGGGAAGCGACAAAATTATCAAAGTTAACGTGCGTGTTTTTGCCGCTACGAATAAAAACTTGAAAGAAGAAATTGAAAAAGGAAATTTCCGCGAAGACCTTTTCCACCGCTTGAACGTAATCCCAATTCACGTGCCGACGCTGGATGAGCGCAAGGAAGATATTCCGCTTTTGGTGGAATATTTCACGGAGCAAATTTGTACCGAGCAGGGAATTCAGCTAAAATCTTTTGAACCAAAGGCAATTAAAGCGCTTCAAGACCGTGCCTGGCCGGGAAATATTCGTGAACTTCGCAACGTGGTAGAGCGACTGATTATCCTTGGTGCACAGAAAATTTCCAAAGAAGATGTAGAGCGTTTCTCATAATTTTGAATAAAAAATTCTATCTAAAATGAAAGCAATAAACGAGTTACGTATAGCCATCACCAACGATCACGCGGGTTTTGAGCTGAAAAATAAAGTGGTGGAATATTTAGCCGCCAAAAATCCCTTGAAATTGCTGGATTTCGGTTGTCAATCGCCTGAAAGCTGCGATTATCCGGACTTTGCGCATCCAATGGCGGAGGCGATAGAAAACGGCGATTTTGATTTCGGAATTTCCATTTGCGGTAGCGGAAACGGCATTAGTATGGTAATGAACAAACACCAAAAAATCCGTGCTGCACTCTGCTGGAATGAGGAAATTGCCTACCTTGCCCGCCTTCACAACGATGCCAACGTGCTTTCGCTTCCGGCTCGATTTCTGACCGAAGAAACCGCTCTGAAAATGATTAATGTCTTTTTCAGTACCGATTTTGAAGGCGGAAGACACATTAGAAGAATTGAGAAAATTCCTATTAGGTAGATTTTAAAAATATGACAGAAATTTCAAAATACGGAGAGTTTGGTCTGATCAAACATCTGACTGAAAAAATCAAACTTGTAAATCCATCCAGTGCCAAAGGCGTAGGCGACGATGCTGCCGTGTTGGATTACAAAGACAAACAAGTACTCGTTACCACCGATTTATTGTTGGAAGGCATTCATTTTGATTTGATGTACGCACCGTTGAAGCATCTGGGCTACAAAGCGGCTGTGGTCAATTTTTCCGATATTTACGCAATGAACGGTCGCCCGAAGCAAATTACCGTTTCGCTCGGCATTTCAAAACGCTTCACCGTGGAGCATCTCGAAGAACTTTACAGCGGAATACTTTTGGCGTGTGAAACCTACGGTGTTGACGTGGTAGGCGGCGATACATCGGCATCGCTCACGGGATTGACAATAAGTATAACCTGCATTGGCGAAGCCGAAAAAGACAAAATTGTCTATCGAAACGGTGCGAAAGAGAATGATTTGATTTGCGTGAGTGGCAATCTGGGTGCGGCTTATATGGGATTGCAGTTGCTGGAACGCGAGAAAATGGTTTTTGAAGGACAAACTGAAAATGCACAACCTGATTTTTCGGGCAAAGAATACATTCTGCAACGCCAGCTCAAACCCGAAGCTCGTAAAGACATCATCGAACGCTTGGCAGAAAAGGGCATCCAACCCACTTCTATGATGGATATTTCGGACGGACTTTCGTCAGAATTGCTGCATATCTGCTCACAAAGCAACGTGGGTTGTCGCGTTTATGAAGATAAAATTCCGATTAACATCCAATCTGCCGTGATGGCCGAAGAGCTGAATATGAACATTGTAACGGCGGCACTCAACGGCGGCGAAGATTACGAACTACTTTTCACGTGCTCTATTGACGATTATGAAAAGTTGGTGTCGATGGAAGACGTAGGCATCGTGGGACATATTACCAAACCCGAACTTGGCTTGCATTTGGTGGGTCGTGAAAGCGAAGAAATTTCACTGAAAGCACAAGGCTGGAATTCGTTGGAGGAAGCCCCCTAAATCTCCTTAAGGGGACTTAGCGATGTGCTTTTTTGAGAAATTCTGCAGAAAAAGTTTAGACATTAAGAATAAAAATATCCGAATTAAAACTATGAACCTGATGACACATCCATTCAAAAAAATACTTCTAATTGTTTCCATTCTCGTTTTTGGAACTCAGATTTCTACAGCACAATACAATATTATTCCGCAGCCCAACAGTATAAAATCCGGTTTGGGTGAGTACAAACAAAGCGAATTAGCAGAAATTCAATTTCAAAATATCGAACGGCAATCCAAACGCCAATTTACCGACTATCTGATTGGTGCCGGATTTTCCATTGGAACGAAAAGCACGGCAACTTCTGTGATAAAGTTAGTGGTGGATAAAAGTCAGGTTTTCCAATCCGATGAAGCCTACAAACTCGATGTAAATCCGAATGAAATCAGCATCACTGCCAAGTCGGAAAAGGGAGTTTTCTACGGCATTCAGACTTTGTTGCAACTCGTTTCAGAACAGAAAGTTCCGTCTGTGAGCATTTCGGATTTTCCGCGTTTTAAGTATCGTGGAGTGCATATTGACGTAAGTCGCCATTTTTATTCGGTAGATTTTCTGAAAAAACACCTGGATATGATGGCGCATCTGAAAATCAACAATTTTCATTGGCATTTTACCGATGGACCGGGATGGCGTCTTGAGATAAAAAAATATCCTTTGCTTACGCAAGTGGCGGCTTGGAGAACGCACGAAAAATGGAAAGATTGGTGGGCAACTAATCCTCGGAAATACGTAGATATTCGTAGTGGTGAGAAAGCTTACGGTGGATTTTATACGCAAAAAGAAGCACGTGAAATTGTAAAATACGCTGCTGAAAGGCATATAAATGTCATTCCGGAAATAGAAATGCCCGGGCATTCCGAAGAAGTTTTGGCGGTGTATCCGCACTTGGCTTGCTCGGGAACACCTTACACGCAAAGCGAATTTTGTATTGGAAATGAGCAAACATTTAAATTCTTGCAAAATGTGTTGAAAGAAGTGATGGCCATTTTTCCATCGGAATACATCCACATTGGAGGTGATGAAGCAGACAAAAGACATTGGAAAGAATGTCCGAAATGTCAGGCTCGTATGAAAAAAGAAGGCTTGAAAGATGTGGACGAATTGCAAAGCTATTTGGTGCGTCGGATTGAGAAATTTCTAAATAAAAATGGCAGAAAATTGCTTGGTTGGGATGAAATTTTGGAAGGCGGATTGGCACCGGAAGCTACCGTAATGTCCTGGCGTGGTGAAGGTGGAGGCATTGCGGCTGCCCGAAGCGGTCACGACGCCATAATGACGCCGGGAGAATTTATGTATCTGGATAGTTACCAGGCAAATCCGGCTACACAACCCGAAGCTATCGGCGGTTTCCTTCCATTGGAAAAAGTCTATAGTTACAATCCAATTCCTGCCGCGCTTACGGCTCAAGAAGCCAAACACATTCTGGGCGTTCAGTCGAATATGTGGGCTGAATATATAACAAATGAAAACCACGCCGACCACATGCTGTACCCACGTGTATTGGCGTTAGCGGAAGTTGCGTGGACTAATTTGGATAATAAAAGCTGGCCGGATTTCAAGCGTCGTGCGAATTTGAAAATCCCTTATTTGCAAAGCAAAGGCATCAAAACCTTTACCCTTTCAGACGAAGTTGCATTTGCTCACAAAGTGGATATGCTTCAAAAAGCCATTCGTGTGGAACTTTCCACCGAAAAATATGGTGTAGATATTCGTTACACTATGAATGGTACTGCACCAACTTCAAAATCGCCGCTTTATACTTCACCAATTTTAGTGAAAGATAGCGCGAAAATTTCTGCTCAACTTTTTGATGGAAATAAAGCCATTGGAAAGCCAATGACAAACCGATTTGACTATCATCTGGGAATGGATAAAAAAGTGACTTATAACATTCCAATCAATCAATACTATGCTGCTGCCGGCGAAAAAACGCTAATTAACGGCGAAATGGGAGGACTTTCGCACGGTGATGGACGCTGGCAAGGTTTTATGACCAACGGAATGGACGTTACTATTGACTTGGGAAAACCGATGCCGATTAAATTTATCAGCGCACGCTTTATGCAGGCGGTTGGCCCGTGGATTTATTTCCCGAAAGAAGTGGTCATTTCTGTTTCCAACGACAATAAAAACTTTACAGAACTCAAGCGAATTCCTACGCCTTACGACGAAAAAACAGAAGGAACACTGTTTCATAATTTTGGTTGGAGCGGAAGTAGTAAAGCCCAGTATATTCGTTACAAAGCCGTGCCATACGGCATTAAAGGCGGTTGGGTTTTTTTGGATGAAATAGTGGTGTGGTAGTTGAAGCGAAAGTTAAGTTTTAAAAAAATATTCCCCTCGCAGTTTGTGAGGGGATTTTATTTTAAATATTCAATGTAAAAGAAAAATGGATTTTCCTACACCGTAATCTCACCACATAGGTCAGTTTGCATCAGTTTTTTTACGGTTTCAATATCGTTGTTTTCGCCAAGAAGGTACATTAATTTGGCAATCAAAGCTTCTGTAGTGCTGTCGTAGCCGCTGATTACGCCCGCGTTGAGCAGATTGATGCTCGTTTCGTACAGTCCCATTTCCACCGTTCCGATATTGCATTGTGATTTGTTCACCACGATAATTCCTTTGTCACAAGCAGCTTTAATCGCCTTGTAAAACCAGTCGAAACGAGGCGCATTACCAGCACCAAAAGTTTCTAAAACAACTGCTTTCAGACCCGGAATATTTAGTACACCTTGCACGGTTTGCTCTGTGATGCCCGGATAAATTTTAAGAATTGCTACGTTTTGGTCGGTTTTTGTACGCACTTTTAGTACGGCATCTTTCTTAGGTTTTCGTATGAAATTTTGGAAATATTTAATGTGAACACCGGCTTCGGCAAGTACAGGATAATTAAAGGAACTGAAGGCATTAAAGTGTTCCGAATTCTGTTTTACCGTTCTGTTTCCTCGAAAAAGTTTATCCTCAAAAAACAAGCAAACTTCCGGTATCATTGCGTGTCCGTTGGAGTGTGCAGCAGCAATTTCCACGGCTGTAATCAGATTTTCCTTGGCATCGGTGCGTAGTACACCGATAGGTAGTTGCGAGCCGGTAAAAATTACCGGTTTACTCAGTCCGTCAAGCATAAAACTAAGCGCAGAAGCCGAATAGGACATCGTGTCCGTGCCGTGCAACACCACAAAACCATCAAATTCGTCGTAATTTTTTTTGATTGTCAACGCAATTCGTTCCCAAGTGTCGGGACTAATGTCAGACGAATCGACCATCGGCAAGAGCGGTTCAGCTTTGATAGTTATGCCGAGTTCACCCAATTCAGGCATCATTTTGAGCATAAATTCAAAATCAGCAGGACGTAAAGCGCCATTTTCAGGATTTGAAATCATACTGATAGTGCCGCCGGTAAATATCAATAAGACAGATTTTGAGTTGCTCATAGCGTTATAATTGGTAGTTGAATTGCAAAGATAGTTAATAATTGGAAATATTGTGACATATTGTAAGAATTCTACGAATATTTTTAGGAGGAATTTGAATGAGAAAATATCCAAAATAGGCATTGAAAAAACATTCCAGAAAAAGTTGTATTTTTGCAAATAGATTTTCTCAAAATATTCATTCAATTTTCAAATTATGCGAATTTTTCTAATCGGTTATATGGGTTCAGGCAAAACTACTATCGGAAAGATAGTGGCGGAGCAATTGGGTATGCAATTTATTGATACGGATGATTTTATCGAGAGCAAAATGGAGAAAACTGTTGCAGAGATTTTCAGCGAATTCGGAGAAGAAAAATTTCGTGAAATTGAACGAGAAAATCTTTTGAAAGTGTCTGAAATAGAGAATGCAATCATTTCCACTGGAGGCGGAGCGCCTTGCTTTTTCAATAATATGGACGAAATGAATGCTCGAGGAACTACAATTTACATCAATCTCAGTACGGCGGAATTGGCAGCACGCCTCAAAACAACCAATCTAAAAAAACGGCCCATTTTGGCTAATTTAGGAAACGATGAATTGGAAGAATTTATCGCATCTGCCATTGCGAAGCGAGAATTTTACTACAATCAAGCGCAACTCAAAGTAAGTGGAAGCGACGAAGAAATCGCCGAGAAAATTGTTGCCTTTGTACTTGCCGAAGAAAATAATCCGAATGAGTAAGGGCACTGCATGCAGCGCCCTCACAAAATAAAAACAATCAAAAAAACTATTTTTTAACTTTTATCCCGCATCCGATAGCTTTTGTCGTTGCAGGAACGGGAGTTTTCCCCTCTTTTACAGCATTAACTGCATTTTCCAAATACTTTTCTTTTACCTCATTTTTATCTTTATAATTATCGTCGATTGTTCCGGTGTAGGCAACGACAAATTCTTTTTTCACCTTTTTTAGAAGAAAAACTTCAGGAGTGCGTGTGGCTCCATATTTTGGAAAAATCTCCTGCTTTTCGTCAAAAAGATAGGCAAACGGAAAGGCCTTTTCCTTGGCTCGCACTTGCATTGCTTCGAAAGAATCGCCTTTCGAAACTTCCGGATTATTCGGATTTATAGCAATGACCGGATAGCCTAATTTTGAAAATTTCCGGTGAAGTTCTATCATTCTGTCCTCATAAGCCACTACGTAAGGGCATGTGTTACAGGAAAATATCACGATTACACCTTTCTCTTTTTTGTAATCACTCAGCGAAACGGTTTTGCCGTCCACGTTTTTCAGGGAAAAATTCGGTGCTTTATCTCCCGGTTTTAAAGTTTGAGCCTGTACGGCGACTAAACTCAATATTGCAAATGCAAAACTAAATACGATTTTCTTCATGTTTGTATTTTTAAATGGTTTATTCTTTCAAAATAAAAGGCGAAACGATTGAATCAAGTTCTTCAAAGCTGAACTCTTGCTGGAAAAACAGTCGTTCCGATTCATTGTAAATCAGCGTAGCAGGAATGGCACCCGACCAATCTTTATCCACCAAAGGTATCCAGGCGTTTGAGTTCGGATCATCCAAAAGCACCACCTCATTTTTCATTTTTTCCTTCTCGATAAATGGAATTAATCGGCTTTTTACTTGCGTTGGAAAATCCAGACTTACCATCAAAACTTTAACTTTTTTGTCTGAATATTTTTCACCGAGCTTTTCAAAATAAGGAATTTCTGCAATACACGGAGCGCACCATGTAGCCCAAAAATTGACGATGTAGAGCGTGTCATTTTGCTTTTGTAGCAATGGTTGCAACTCTTCGAATGTATAAACCGCAATGCTTTTTTCCTGCTCCGGTTTTTCTGTAGAATTCAGAGTAAGAGCAGCAAAGCTAAGCAGTAGTGAAAATTGGAATATCTTATAAATCATCGCTTTATTGGCTGTTTAAACTCTGAACATTGAAAATTGCAAAAAGGTTTTTATTTAGAATGATTTTTAACAATATTCGTTAGAAGGTTTAATTTTTAAAATCCGATGACATTTTTTGGCATTCAGAAATTTCTGAAAATTTAACAATCCTCTATCTCGCTCATTCTCATCATTTAGCTCGAATTTTAGTCAAATTGTGGATAACTTTTGGAAAAATAATTTTACTCTCGACAAATATTCTTGTATCTTTATCATTCGCGACTTTAATAAAGAATAATTTTTATTTATCTAATTATCAGGGGATTAAAGATGGGGACTTTTGTACACTTACACGTTCACTCCAGTTATTCGGTGCTTGACGGGATGTCAAGTATTTCGGGTTTGGTGGATAAGGCTATCGGCAGCGGAATGAACGCCATAGCGCTTACTGATCACGGAAATATGTTCGGGATTAAGGAGTTTTTTAATTATACCAAAAAGAAAAATGCTGCGCACAAAGGAAAGATTAAGGAGCTGGAGCAGCAGCTAAAATCTGAGGAAATTTCTGTGGAGGAGCGTGCTGAATTTGAGAGCGAATTGGAAGCAACGAAACAGAAACTTTTCAAGCCGATTTTCGGTTCGGAAGTGTATGTGGCGCGCCGCTCCAGATACGACAAGGAAATCAAGGAAGACAGAAGCGGTTATCACTTGGTTTTGCTTGCCAAAAACGAAAAAGGTTACCGTAATTTATCGAAAATAGTTTCGCTCGGACATATTCAGGGTTTCTATTATCGTCCGCGCGTAGATCATGAATTGCTGGAAAAATACAGCGAAGGTATTATAGCTTGTTCGGCTTGTTTGGGTGGTGAAATTCACAAAAAAGTTGAATCCGGAAATCTTGACGAAGCTGAAAGAGCCGTGCTTTGGTATAAAAAAGTTTTTGGAGATGATTTTTACCTCGAACTTCAGCGTCACGAAACCGATAAACCGGGCGCAAGTACCGATACTTTTGTAAAGCAGCAAATACAAAATGCGGAACTTATCAAACTTGCCCGAAAAACAAACACAAAACTGGTTGCATCAAACGATGTGCATTTCGTAGAAGAGGAACATGCCGATGCGCACGAACATTTGATTTGCTTGAGTACGAGCAAGGATTTGGACGATCCTACGCGAATGCGTTACACCAAGCAAGAATGGCTGAAATCGCCGGAACAAATGGCTGAAATCTTCAAAGATTTGCCGGAAGCGATTGAAAATACAGTGGAAATCGCCAACAAAGTGGAAGTTTTCGACTTAGATGCGCCGCCAATGATGCCTGTCTTTCCAATTCCGGCTGAGTTTGCAACGGAAGAAGAATATCGCCAAAAGTATGATGAAAAAGCGCTTAGAGAGGAATTTGAAGAGGCTTACGACCGACTTGGAGGCTACGAAAAAGCACTTCGGATAAAATTGGATGCCGATTATTTAGAGAAAATCACTTACGAAGGAGCCAAAAAACGCTACGGTGAAAATCTGAACGAAGAAACTCGCGAACGGATTGATTTTGAACTGAATGTAATGAAAAAAATGGGTTTCCCGGGCTACTTCTTGATAGTTCAGGATTTTATCCAGGCAGCTCGCGACAGAGGAATTTCCGTAGGTCCGGGACGTGGTTCAGCAGCAGGTTCAGTAGTGGCTTATTGTTTGAAAATCACAAATATAGATCCGCTTCAGTATGATTTGCTGTTCGAGCGTTTCTTAAATCCGGATCGTGTGTCCATGCCCGATATTGACATTGATTTTGAAGATGACAGACGCGGTGAAGTGGTGCAGTGGGTGACCGAAAAATACGGTAAAAAACGAGTGGCAAATATTGTAACGTACGGCACAATGGGTACAAAATCAGCCATAAAAGATGTGGCGCGTGTGCAGAAATTGCCGCTTGCTGAAGCTGAACGACTTACGAAGCTTATTCCCAATAAAATTCCGAAAAAGAAAGAAACGGACAAAGATATTAAGGTTAATTTGACCAATTGTCTTATCCACGTGGAGGAACTGAAAGAGGCTCGCCAGTCGGCTGATCCGATGCTTGCTAATACGCTGAAATACGCTGAAATGCTGGAAGGAACCGTGCGTCAGACCGGCGTTCACGCCTGTGGTTTGATTATTGGTTCGGATGATTTGATAAATTTGGTACCACTAAGCACGGCGGTGGATAAAGACACGAAAGAAGATAAAATTATCACGCAGTTTGAGGGAACGGTAATTGAAGATATTGGTTTGATAAAAATGGACTTCCTGGGCTTGAAAACCCTTTCCATTATCAAAGATACGCTGAATAATATCAAAAAATCACGCGGAATAGACCTTGATATTGAGAGCATTCCGATCAATGATAAAAAAACCTACAAACTTTTCAGTAAAGGCGATACGGTTGGGGTGTTCCAGTTTGAATCGGCCGGAATGCAAAAATATTTGAAAGAATTGAAACCGAGCCAGTTTGAGGATTTGATTGCGATGAATGCGCTTTATCGTCCGGGTCCGATGGATTATATTCCACAATTTGTTCGTAGAAAACACGGCGAAGAAAAGATAGAATATCCGTTTCCTGAAATGGAAAAACGTCTGAAAGAAACCTACGGAATTACGGTTTATCAGGAGCAGGTCATGCTTCTGAGCCGCGATTTGGCGGGCTTTACACGTGGTCAGTCAGATGAGCTGCGTAAAGCGATGGGGAAAAAACTTCAGGACAAAATGGAGGCTTTGCACGCCAAATTTATTGAAGGAGCGCAGAAAAATGGCTTTGGACCAACAGAGAAACTGGAGCAAATCTGGGCTGACTGGGCGAAATTTGCTTCTTACGCTTTCAATAAATCGCACGCCACCTGCTATTCCTGGCTGGCTTACCAAACGGCCTATCTGAAAGCGCATTACACCGCCGAATTTATGGCAGCCAACCTTACGCGCAACAAGGACGATATTTCGGAAGTCGGAAAATTGATGGACGAATGCAAAGCCTTGAAAATGGAAGTTCTCGGGCCGGATGTAAACGAAAGTCATTTGACATTTACAGTAAATAAAGATGGAAATATTCGTTTCGGTTTGGGTGGAATTAAAAATGTGGGCGATGGAGCCGTAGAAGCTTTGATTAAAGAGCGAGATGCCAACGGAAAGTTCAAAGGTATCTTCGACTTTGTGGAACGTGTAAATATGACTGCCTGCAATCGAAAAACCATCGAAAGTTTGGCTTATGCCGGAGCATTTGATACTTTTCAGGATATAAAAAGAGAACAATTTTTTGCTTACAATAGCAAAGAAGAATTGGTGCTTGAATCGTTTATCAAGTATGGAAACCTTTATCAGCAAGACGCGCTTTTCAATCAAAATTCGCTTTTCGGAGCTTTGGATGATGCGGTGGAAATTGCGAAGCCGGAAATTCCGTATGTACAAGAATGGTCGCCGCTCTTGAAACTTAATCGGGAGCGGGAAATGATTGGCATGTATCTTTCGGCGCATCCGATGGATGAATTTGAGTTTGAACTGACGAATATCTGCAATGCTACGACGCAAGATTTACAAGATTTGACAAAATATCCGATGGGTGCAGGGCTTAAATTGGGCGGAATCGTTACTTCATTCAGAAACGGAACTACAAAAAACGGACGCCCTTATGGCATTATTACGCTGGAAGATTATCACGGCTCGTATGATATCGCATTGTTTGGGAAAAATTACGAGGATTACGGCAAGTATATGATTAAGGATTTCTTTATCTTCTTACACGGTGTAATTCAGGAAAAAGGAGCCGACTGGAAATACCAGAAAAAAGACCAAGATCTGAACGCTAAGCCCGAAGTTGAGCTCAAAATTGTCAATATCATGTTTTTTAAAGACGTTAGAAAACGATTGAGCCGAATAAATATCTCTGTTTTCTTACATAAAATAACGAACGATTTTGTTGAAGAACTAAGCGATTTGATTTTGAAAAATAAAGGCGATGTGAACGTATTTGTGGAGATAAAAGACTTCTTTACACTGGAAAAA
This sequence comes from uncultured Paludibacter sp., assembly GCA_964498765.1. Classification (GTDB taxonomy): domain Bacteria; phylum Bacteroidota; class Bacteroidia; order Bacteroidales; family Paludibacteraceae; genus UPXZ01. The sequence goes on from CAZCIU010000026.1 coordinate 31,570, forward strand.
GTTACTTTATTTGCACGGCCGCACCGAATGAAAATCACGTCGGAAGTGTACCGATTCTTGAAAAAAGCAGAAGCCGATGATACTATTCGCTACAAAGTAGAGATGAAATAAAAGCGTGAATGGTCATTTTCGACAAAGAAATAAACAATTTGCATACAAATATGTTATTAAATCAGTAATAAATAAACCTAAAATTAGTATTAAAATTATGGCATTAGAATTTACAGATAGCAATATCAAAGAAGTGATTGAATCCGGAAAACCGGTTGTAGTTGACTTTTGGGCAGAGTGGTGCGGTCCTTGCCGCTTGGTGGGTCCGTTTATCGAAGAATTGGCTGAAGAGTACGCCGGAAAAGTAGAAATTGGAAAATTAAATGTGGATGACAACGTAGATACTCCAAACGAATACGGAATCCGCAATATTCCTACCATCCTGTTTTTCAAAGACGGAAAATTGGCAGATAAAGTTGTGGGAGCTGCTCAAAAAGCTGCTTTGAAAGCTAAGATTGAAGCTATTCTTTAATTATTTGAGAATTGGATAAAAGATAATACAATGGGACAAATACGCTTTGTCCCATTTTGTTTTTTGAAAATTTTATCTATTTTAAATGGCTGAAAATCAGAAGAATGAAATATTTATTCCCGAAAAATGAAAAATATTTTGTGCTATCGTTTTGTCAGTTCAAAAAACTATAGTATCTTTGCATCCGCAATTGAAAGCTAGGATTTAGAAATAAACCGCTTTTCAAAAGGCCGATTCGTCTATCGGTTAGGACGCCAGATTTTCATTCTGGAAAGAGGGGTTCGATTCCCCTATCGGCTACTATTTTTTACAGATTTTATAAAAACACAAGAATGAGATGGCAAATCATAAATCATCATTAAAAAGAATTCGTCAAACTAATACTCGTAAATTAGCTAACCGCTACTACGCTAAAACTGCACGTAACGCCGTTCGTAAATTGCGCGCTACTACAGATAAAGCCGTTGCTGTTGAACTTCTACCGAAAGTTAGCTCTATGCTTGACAAATTGGCGAAAAAGAATGTTATCCATAAAAACAAAGCAGGTAATTTGAAATCAAAACTTACCTTGCACGTTAATCGTTTGGCGTAACTCATTTTATCAAAAAAATAAAATAAGCCCTTTCTCTTATGAGGAAGGGCTTTTTGTTTGATATCTTCGGAAGCCGAAAATCAATGTGCTTCCAGCCAGTTAGCTCCAACGCCACATTCGGCAATAAGCGGTACACGCATTTTTACAACGCTTTCCATTTTCTCTACAACCAGCTTTTTTACCGTTTCCATTTCGTTTTTCGGCACGCTGAAGTTAAGTTCGTCGTGAACCTGCATGGTCATTTTGCTTTGTAAGTTTTGAGCGTCTAATTCTTGCTGAATATGCACCATTGCCAATTTAATAATGTCAGCAGCTGAGCCTTGAATTGGGGCGTTTATGGCATTTCGCTCTGCAAATCCACGCACAATGGCATTCTGAGAATTTATATCGGGTAAAAAGCGTTTTCTGCCATAAATAGTCTCTACGAAACCATTTTCTTTAGCTTTTTGGATAGCTTCATCCATATATTTTTTCACGCCTGGATACGTTGCAAAATATCCGTCAATCAGCTCTTTGGCTTCGCTGCGCGGAATATTCAGTCGTTCTGCCAGCCCAAAGGTGGAGATGCCGTAAATAATCCCGAAATTAGCCGTTTTGGCTTTTCGCCGCATATCGGAACTCACTTCATCAATCCCGATTTTGTTGATTTTGGCAGCCGTAGCTGTGTGGATGTCCTGTCCGCTGTTAAAGGCCTCGAGCATATTCTCATCGCCGCTCAGATGCGCCATTATGCGAAGTTCTATTTGCGAGTAGTCCACGCTCAAAAACTCTTCCCCATCTTCCGGAATAAATGCTTTGCGGATCTCTCGCCCAAGTTCATCGCGCACGGGAATATTCTGCAAATTTGGGTTGGTAGAACTTAGTCGTCCGGTGGCAGCCACGGTCTGATTAAATGAAGTGTGGATTTTTCCGGTTTTTGGGTTGACCAGTTGCGGAAGAGCATCAATGTAAGTGCTAAGCAGCTTTTTCAGTCCACGATATTCCAAAATTTTCTCAATAATCGGATGTTTTGAGCGAAGTTTTATAAGCACATCTTCAGCAGTCGAGTATTGTCCCGTTTTGGTTTTTTTAGCTTTTTCGTCCAGTTTCATCCGATCAAAAAGCACCTCGCCTACTTGCATCGGAGATGAAACATTAAATTCCACGCCCGCCATCTCTTGAATTTCTTTCTCAAGCAAAAGCATTTGTGCGGTAAGTACTTCAGAACTCTCACGCAAGGCGGCAGTATCAATGCGGACGCCGTTCATTTCTATTGTGGCAAGGACTTGCATCAGCGGCATTTCCATTTCATAAAAAAGCTTGTCTAAACCATTGACGCTAAGTTCTTTTTCCAATATTTGTTTGAGCTGAAATGTAATGTCAGCATCCTCACAGGCGTAATCAGACAGCAAATTCACATCCACATGCAGAATGTTTTGTTGCGATTTTGGCTTGCCGCCAAATAAATCTTCGTAGTGTATGGTTCGGTAATTCAAGTATATTTCTGCTAAATAATCCATTCCGTGCCGAAGTTCCGGCTGCAATAAATAATGAGCAATCATCGTATCAAACAGCTTTCCTTTGAGTTTGATGCCGTACTGAGCCAGCATCAGAAGGTCGTATTTGATGTTTTGACCAATTTTTTCTATTTGCTCGCTTTGGAAAAATGCCTTAAATTCTTTCAAAATTTCTTCGCATTCACTTCTGTTTTGTGGCAGCGTTACAAAGTATGCTTCACCAGCCTGGAATGCGAATGACAGACCGACTAAATTGGCTGTAAATACATCTATTCCGGTAGTTTCAGTGTCAAAACTGACCGATTTTTGCATAAAAAGCTTACCGATTAGTTCGGCGCGTTTTGCTTTGTCATCCACTAAGAAGTAACGATGTGGAACGTCCTGAATGGAACGCATTGAGCTGTTTTCGTTTGTTTGAGCTAAGTCGTTTTCAGCTGTTTTATTTTGAGAAATCGCAACTTCCGGTTCGGCAGCATCGAAAAGCGACATTTGAGTTTGTGCATTGCTTTTTGGTGTAGTTGCTTTTTTGGGTGCAGCCACATTACCACCCCAAAGTCGAGTAGAAAGTGTACGAAATTCCAATTCTTCAAACAATTCTCTCAACGCATTTTCGTTGATAGGTTCTAATTCCAGCTGTTTTTCATCCAAATCTATTGGGACATCGGTTTTGATAGTTGCCAGGAATTTTGAAAAAATAATCTGTTCCTTATTCGCTTCAACTTTCGTTTTAAGAGCACCTTTCAGTTTATCGGTGTTTTCCAATAAATTGTCAATGCTGCCAAATTTCTGAAGAAGTTTCACCGCCGTTTTTTCCCCAACGCCCGGACATCCGGGAATATTATCTGAACTATCGCCCATCAGTCCAAGCAAATCAATTACTTGTTCGTGGCTTTGCAGGTCATATTTTTCTTTCACCTCTTTCGGACCCATCACTTCAAAACCGCCGGTGTGTTTCGGACGATACATAAAAACGTGGTCTGTTACCAACTGTCCGTAATCCTTGTCGGGCGTGAGCATATACACGTCAAATCCGGCTTTTTCGGCTTTGTGTGCGAGTGTGCCAATCACGTCATCCGCTTCAAATCCGGGAACTTCCAACACAGGAATATTATACGCTTCTACAATGCTTTTGATGATAGGCACGGACAGGCGAATGTCTTCCGGCGTAGCTTCGCGTTGAGCTTTGTAAGCTTCATAAGCATCGTGACGAAATGTAGCACCTTTCGGGTCAAAAGCCACGGCAATGTGCGTTGGTTTTTCTTTTTTCAGCACTTCTTCCAGCGTGTTTACAAATCCAAAAATAGCTGAAGTATTAAGCCCTTTAGAGTTTACTCGTGGATTTCTGATAAAAGCGTAATAAGCTCGGTATATGATAGCGTAAGCATCGAGAAGGAATAGTTTTTTCATTATAATATTTTTGTCGTTATTTACAGAGAAAGCAACATTCAAGTTGAAAATGCAACTTTTTGATTAAACATAAACATTGGC